>JBAXYW010000107.1:0-10511 GCA_041670605.1 Lentisphaeria bacterium | reverse complement strand
CTCCAGTGGAAACGTTCTGTAGGGCATCACCATCGATATTGCCCTGCAGCCGCATCTGATCAGTCAGGGAAAAAACTTCATTGGGCAGGGTATTTTCAATTTTATCAAGTGTTTCTTTGCCAGTTGCCGGCATATTCATAGGTGTGCTGGCAAGCTTTTCATGAGCGGAACCGGAGTGTCCCGCATAATAGGTCGTCAGAGCCGCAACCATAGCCAGAACAACGAATCCGGCGGCCAGTCGCAACCAAGAAAAGGCGCCAGGGTACTGGATTGAAGGCTTTGGCTTTACGGCATGGGATTGCTGCCGGCAAAGCGTTTGGATGCGTGCGGACAAATCCTGAGGTGCTGCTGCCTGATCGTATAACAGTCGATCTACTTGATCATAGGCAGCCAGTATCGCTTGACATTTTTCACAGCCTGAGAGATGAGCCGCTACCGCAGCATCCGAAGGTTCATCGAGAAAAATGCTCAATGCTTCTGCCGACGGGCAGGGGCTAGTACTCTGATTGCTGTTTTTTTTATCCATCGCTTGAACACCTTATCCTGATCGAAGTATACCTATTAAAGACGGCAGGAAGAATCCCTACCGTCTCTATCCCAGTTGTTTTCTAAACAGAGAAACAAACATTGGCTTACTTCTCCTGACAGAACCAACTGCAATCATAACAAGCTCAGGCAAAACTCAGCCAGGAGTCACAGATTCAGAAGGTTTTTAATTTCATCACGTCCACGGGCAATCCGGGATTTGATCGTACCGACTTTGCAACCCAGAATTTCAGCAATTTCCTCATAGCTGAGTCCTTTGACATTGCGTAACGAAACCGCTTCGCGGTAGGAATCCGGCAGGCTTTTCATGGCTTTCCGGGTACTTTCTTTCAATTCGTTATAAGACAATTCCTGATCCGGTGTCATGCGATGATCCGGTAGATCGATGCTCAGTTCGCCATCTCCTTTGCCATTCTCTATGGGTGCATCAATACTCAGGTTCAGACCGGTTCCCCGGATTTTATTCCAGCGATGTTTATTTCGGGAAAGATTGATGACGATGCGGTACATCCAAGTGCTGAATTCAGAATCCCCTCGGAATTTTGGCAGAGCCCGGTAGATTCTCAGGAAGGTATCCTGAGCTACTTCTTCAGCATCTTCCCGGTTGTTCAGAATTCCGTAGGCAATCTGAAAAGCCCGGCTGGAATATTTTCCCACCAGCAGGTCAAAGGCGGAGGAATCCCCGTTTTTGACAAAACAATCAATCAAGGTACGATCATCGGTTGTTACTTCATTGGACATCGTTAAACCGTGTATGTTCCCTGCAAGGCATCTCAAATAAAAGAAAAAGCGAAAAAAAACACCTGACGTTCTGGGTGCGCCAGGTGTTCCGGTTGTTTCATGCTATAAAACCGATTACTGGGCGGCGCGTATGATGGCGGCAAAATCGGCGGGTTTGAGAGACGCTCCTCCGATCAAACCTCCATCGATATCCGGCTGTGCCAGCAGGCCAGCGGCGTTAGCGGCATTCATGCTGCCGCCATAGAGTATGCGGGTTGCTTCGGCCACACAGGGGCAGGGAAAGAGGTTCATCAGCAAAGTACGGATAAACTTATGTACGGCTTGGGCATCCGCATCGGAGGCGGTTTTTCCGGTACCGATAGCCCAGACGGGTTCGTAGGCAATTACGACTTTTTCCATTTGTGCTGCTGTGATTCCCGAGAGCCCCCAGCGTACCTGCCGTTCCAGGATGGCACTGGTGACCTCTTTGTTGCGCTCGGTTTCAGTCTCGCCAACGCAGATAACGACCGACAGATCCGCAGCCAATGCCGCTTTGACGCGTTGATTGACCGTCTCATCGGTTTCGGCAAAATATTGTCGACGTTCACTGTGTCCAATCAGCACATAGCCGACGCCCAGTTCTTTGAGCATGGCGGCGGAGATTTCTCCGGTATAGGCTCCTTTGTTGGCCCAGTGGACATTTTGAGCGCCGACTTTCAGGCAGGAACCCGACGCTTCGTTTAATACCGCTGATAATGTGGTGAAGGGAGGAAAGACCAGGACTTCCGGACCCTTGGCGCAGCAATTGCCGGTACATTCGGCGAACTGCTCTTTGATTTCCTTGATCAGTGCGCTGCCTTCAGAGGCGGTCTTATTCATCTTCCAATTGCCGGCAATCAGTTTTCGGCGAGTCATATTATTCTCCTGAGGTGTGAAGTTAAAGGAATGCTTATAAAACAGAGGCAGTAATCCAAGTCGGCTGGCAGAGCGACAAATCGTGGGGAAGTCTGCCGCCGGCCTGTGTTGTCTGAAAAAACTTATTTGTCATCCAAGGCTGCGCAGCCAGGCAGTTCTTTGCCTTCCAGAAATTCCAGGCTGGCTCCACCGCCGGTGGAGATGTGCGACATTTTGTCAGCCAGTCCGCTTTGATTGACGGCGCTGACCGAATCTCCGCCGCCGATGATGCTGATGGCATCCGATTCGGCTACTGCGACACAAATCGCCGTGGTACCGCCGGCAAATTTTTCCATTTCGAAACAGCCCATAGGGCCATTCCAAACGATGGTTTTGGCCTTTTTGATTTCGGCGGCATAGAGTTTGCAGGTTTCCGGGCCGATATCCAGGCCCATCCAGCCATCCGGGATCTCATGGCATACCACTTTAGTATTGGCCTGAGCATCAAATTTATCCGCAGCAATATTATCGACTGGGAGGAGGAATTTCACGTTGGCTGCCTTGGCATTTTCCAGTGTCGCTTTGGCGGTTTCGAGCAAATCCAGTTCACAGAGTGAATCTCCGATGTTATGTCCGAGAGCTTTCATGAAGGTATAGGCCATACCGCCGCCAATCAGGATCGTATTGACCTTTTTCATCAGGCTTTGCAATACTTCCAGTTTACCGGAAACCTTGGCACCGCCAATGATCGCCAAAAATGGTTTCTGTGGATTCTCTATGGCAGAGCCCAGATATTCCAGTTCTTTCTGCATTAGAAAACCGGCAACGCAGGGGGCGCCTTTTTTCTTCATGAATTTGCAAATCGAAGCCGTCGAAGCATGGTCACGATGTGCTGTACCAAAAGCGTCATTGACATAGACTTCACCATAGCTGGCAAGTTTTTCGGCCATGGCGGCTTTTTTGACTTTCATCTCGGCCTTTTTGGTGGCGTATTCTTCGTCACTCATTTCATCGGTTTTCTTGGTTTTGCCTTCTTCCGCCTTGTAAAAACGGGTATTTTCCAGCATCAAAACTTCGCCCGTTTTGAGATTGGCTACATCCGCGTCTGCCTGCAGGCAGTCCGCACTGAATTGGATGCAATGCCCGGTCAGTTTTGCCAGATATTCCGCAACAGGTTTAAGGCTGAATTCTTTCTCATAGCCTTTGCCTTTCGGACGTCCGAGATGGCTCATCAAGGTTAATGCAGCCCCCTGCTCAAGAATGTAATTAATGCTGGGCAAGGCAGCTCTGATACGGGTGTCATCCGTGATCGCCAGAGCCTCATTCAACGGCACGTTGAAGTCAACCCGCATAATCACTTTCTTCCCTTTTAAATCAATGTCACGAATTGTTTTTTTGTTCATCAGAATATAATCTCCTTTGGTTTTTACTCAAAACAGGGATACAAAAGCTTTTTTTCTAATATAAATGGTCAAGCGCTTCTTGAAAAGCAAAGCCGAACAACTTCCTGTGACTGGAAGGATAGATCGCAAGTGGTCGGCTCCTTCTGAGGTAAATCCGATAGCAGGGGAGGGCAGGCATTGTTTCAATAGGTTACTACGAAGGCCAGCACTTCCAGAGTTTCCGTCCCATTGTTGCACAGACTGTGCGCTTTTCCCTGGCCGGTCAGTACGCTGTCGCCGACATGCACTTCAGAGGTCACGCCATCATCGCTCACGGTTCCGATGCCTTTGCAGACGATATAGACTTCATCTTCATTCTCATGCGGATGCAGACCAATACCGGCACCCGGAGGCAGAATCAGACGTGCGCAAATCCGAAAATGACTGCCACCGAATTCTTCTTTTTTGAAAAAATGCTGCAGGGTGACTGTTCCTTCTCCGCCCCGCATGTGATCGCGTTGTTCGCTGTTATATTCACCGACACGTTTGAACATTCTGCACTTCCTTCCTGGACTGGAAACACTGTCAATAACTTTTTCCGGCTGCAAAGAATTCCACTGCCCGGATTGAGCAGGAGCGGAAAAACTGCAAGCATAATTTTTGTATAATAAAGAGCGTCCCGGCAGCATGGGGAGAAGGGAGGGAAGGGGGAATTGCTGCCGGAACGCAAAGCATGCTGAACTTTGTTTTCACGGGATTGAATAATCCCGGTTTTCAACCATTGTTAAAAATATAATTGCACAAGTGGAAAAATCAAATTTGCTGTAGAGCTTCGGAAAGTGCGGCAAGGATGTCGTCGCTATGTTCCAGGCCGATCGAGAGGCGAACCAGTTCCGGCTGCAGTCCGGCTTTTTGCTGAGCTGCATCGCTCAACTGCGAATGCGTTGTACTGGCCGGATGGATGATCAGGCTTTTGGCATCGCCGACATTGGCCAGCAGGCTGAATAGCTTGATGTTGTCGACCAGTTTCATCGCTTCCTTGCTGCCTCCCCTGATCCCGAAGACGACCATTCCACCAAAACCCGCCGGCAAGTATTTTTCCGCCAGAGGGCGAGAAGGATCGCCTGGCAGCCCTGGATAGCGTACCCAGGCGACCTTCGGATGCCGATCAAGAAAATCGGCGACCTTAAGTGCGTTTTCACTGTGTCGTTGCATGCGTAATGGCAACGTTTCGACACCCTGCAGGAACTGCCATGCGGCGTCCGGCGCCAGGGTTGCCCCCTGATTTCGCAGCCCGACAATGCGCAGGCGGGTGATAAAGGCTAGGGAATTCATTTCTCCTAGATCCTGCGCAAAGCGTAAGCCATGATAGCCGCGGTCGGGTTTATTGAACAAAGCGAATTTTGCATCCGTCCAGTCAAAATTGCCGGCGTCGATGACGATGCCGCCGATCCCGGTGCCATGTCCGCCGATCCATTTGGACAGCGAGTGAATGACCAGGTTGGCGCCGTGTTCGATGGAACGCAGCAGGGTTGGAGGAGTGAAGGTCGCATCCACGATCAATGGTAAATGGTATTTGCGGGCGAGGGCGGCATAGCCGGAAATGTCTGCTACATCAAGAGTCGGGTTGCCGACGCTCTCAATAAATATGGCTCGAGTTCTTTCATTGATCGCCTCTTCCACTGCACGGAAGTCATTCACTGGAGTGAATTGTACCCGGATTCCCTGTTGTGGTAAAATCGCATCAAACTGCGTGAAGGTGCCGCCATACAAGTTGCTGGCGGCCACCAGTTCGTCGCCCAGTTTCAGGATGTTAGTGATCGTAAAATAGATGGCGGCTGTTCCACTGGCCAAGGTCAATGCCGCCGCCCCGCCTTCCAGAGCCGCCAGACGTTTTTCCAGCACATCATTGGTGGGATTCATCAGCCGGGCATAGATATTCCCGGGTTCTTTCAAAGCAAACAGAGCGGCGGCATGCTGTGAATTGCGAAAGGTATAGGCCGTCGTGCGGTAAACCGGCACAGCACAGCTTTGCGTGCTCGGGTCCGGGATTTGCCCAGCGTGAAGTGCCAGAGTCTCAAAATGATAGGATTTTTTTTCATTCATACTGGGGGTCTCCAATCGTTGTGATATGCTCCGGATGATAAGGGAGGGGGCTCCCAAACGAGGCGTTTGTTTCAATCAAAAAGCCAGGTGGATAGATAGCGTTCTCCGCTATCGGGTAAAAGAACAACAATGCGTTTGCCGCGGAATTCTTTGCGTTTGCTCAATTCCAGAGCGGCATAAAGAGCCGCGCCAGAGGAAATGCCGACTAGCAGCCCCTCTTCTTTGGCGGCATCGCGTGCGGTCATGCCGGCTTGGGAGGCCGAAACAGCAATGATTTCATCAATAATAGCAGTCTTTAAAACTTTTGGGACAAAGCCGGCGCCAAGGCCTTGAAGTTTGTGAGGTCCTGGTGTTCCACCCGCCAAAACCGGGCTGCCATCCGGCTCCACTGCGATGATTTTTATTTTTGAATTGCGGGTTTGCAGGACTTCACCGACTCCGGTCAGCGTTCCTCCAGTGCCTACTCCAGAAACAAAAGCATCAATTTTACCCTCGGTATCCTGCCAGATTTCTTCTGCTGTTTGACGGCGATGGACTTCTGGATTGGCGGGGTTTTCAAATTGTTGCGGGATCCAGGAACCCGGGTTGACGCACTGCAGTTCGATGGCTTTGTCAATGGCTCCCTTCATGCCTTTGGCGCCTTCGGTCAGCACCAGTTCGGCTCCGTAGGCGATCAACAATTTGCGTCGTTCGATGCTCATGGTGTCTGGCATGGTCAGAATCAGCCGAAATCCTTTCACTGCCGCCACCAGTGCCAGGCCGATGCCGGTGTTACCACTGGTTGGTTCAATGATTAGTCCGCCAGGCTTGAGCAACCCGCGTTTTTCCGCATCTTCAATCATCGCCATCGCGATTCGATCCTTGACGCTGCCGCCGGGGTTGAAAGATTCCACTTTTGCCAGTACTTGGGCTCCACCCTGATTCATGCGGCGGATTTTAATCAGCGGCGTATTGCCAATGCTCTCAAGGATGCTTTCTTTTATTCTTGACATATTCTTCACCTTTCACCTTTCTCTTTGCGGGTTGGTTGATTGTAGTTCGTGTTTACGAAAGAAGACACACAGATATACGCTAAGGTCTGTGCTACCGTAACGGTTTGTGTGAACTTGCTTTGTTCGGGTCAGCACTTACTCAGATACTGTAGTTCGGGGGAAATTCATTCCCGCAGGAATCATCCAGCAACTGCTGCAAGGTCATATTCTGCAACACCTCTTCGATCGCCGCAGATACTTTGCGCCAAACCTGCCGGGTGGGACAAGCCGCCGAACGGGAACATAGATCGGAGTGCTTGATACATTCAACCAGAAAATTACTCCCCTCTACCGCAGAGATGATTTCCAACAACGTGATCTTCTCTGGCGGACGACTTAACTCATAGCCACCCTCACGACCACGTACTGAACGGACCAAACCACAACTCCGTAAAGTAGGGAGAAGTAAATGAATGTAATTGCCGGAAATACCCTGCAAAGACGACAACGCGTCAACACCAAGCAAACCACGACCATAATGCTGCCCTAAACTTACCATCAGGCGTAAACCATAACGACCTTTCGTCGATAACATCATTGCGCAATACCCTCCTTTCAAATAAAGTGATTAATAAGTTATCCTATTAATTAAATAAATCAAGCAATTCACTTTATTATTATTTTGGGTTCAGTTTTTTTTACAAAAGGGTATTGTTTTTTTTCTTTTCTGAGATTATTGTAAAGGCAGCCCGTTTCCATTGGATGGGGCTTGTGTTTTAATCTTTTCAGAGGAGAACGATGATGAAGAAGTTATTGCTGATGACGGTTTTGTTGCTGACTGTGGTCTGCCTTTCCAGTGGTTGCTGTTGCAGCAAGAAAGCGGCTTGTGGGTCGGCTCCTGCGGCTTGTCCGGCGAAGTAATTGATTTTTTGTTAGAAGCAGTTGCAGTTCGGGTGATCCGTACTGCAACTGCGCTCTGCATATTCCGGACAGGTACAGCAATCCGCCGCCTTCAAAGTTGCCAGTGGGGCAAGTTTACGGGAAAGGATTGATTTACTCCATTCACTGTAATATTTGTTCTCCGTCAACAGTGTTTCAAGGATACTAAAAAGAGGAAAAACGCAGATGGTAAAAAAAGATAAACTCACGACGAATTTCGGAGCGCCGGTGGCGGATAATCAGAATTCCCGGACTGCCGGCCCTCGCGGCCCGGTACTGATGGAGGATGTCTGGCTGCTGGAGAAACTGGCCAATTTTAATCGGGAAGTGATCCCAGAACGGCGGATGCACGCCAAAGGCTCTGGGGCTTTTGGAACTTTTACCGTGACGCATGATGTGACGGCCTACACGCGAGCCAAACTGTTTGAAAAGATCGGCAAAAAGACTGAGGTTTTTGCCCGTTTTTCAACGGTGGCGGGTTTCCGTGGTGCAGCGGATGCCGAACGCGATATTCGCGGTTTTGCCGTCAAATTCTATACGGAGGAAGGCAACTGGGATTTGGTCGGCAATAATACACCGGTCTTCTTTTTGCGGGATGGCCAGCATTTTTCCGATCTAAATCACGTGGTGAAAAAAGATCCGCGTACGAATTTGCATTCCCCGACCAGTAATTGGGATTTTTGGACTAGCCTTCCGGAGGCCTTGAATCAGGTCACCATTACCATGAGTGATGATGGCCTCCCAGCCTCTTATCGCAATATGCATGGGTTTGGCAGCCATACCTTCAGTGTTTATGACAAGGAAAATAAGCGCATGTGGGTGAAATTCCACTGGGTTTGCCAGCAGCCGATCAAGTATCTGGCCGATGAGGAAGCCGAAAAGCTGGTGGGCAAGGATCGTGACAGCCATCAGCGCGATTTGTATGAACATATCGAGGCCGGCGATTTTCCGCGCTGGAAATTCTGCTTTCAGCTGATGAGCGAAAAGCAGGCGAAGAAATTGTCGTATAACCCGTTTGATCTGACCAAAGATTGGTCGACCAAGGATTATCCCCTGATTGAAGTTGGAATCATGGAACTCAATCGCAATCCGGAAAATTATTTTGCCGATGTTGAACAGGCGGCTTTCAATCCCGCCAATGTCGTTCCCGGCATCGGTTTTTCCCCGGACAAGATGTTACAGGCTCGTTTATTCGGTTATGGGGATGCTCAACGCTATCGCCTGGGAGTGAATCATCATTTGATTCCCGTCAACAAGGCGAGGTGCCCGGTGACCGGCTATTCCCGGGATGGGCAGATGCGTGTCGATGGGAATTATGGCAGCAAAACCAGTTACGAGCCTAATAGCTTCGGTGCTTGGCAGGAACAACCTGAATTCCGCCCGCCGCAAACCCCGGTCGATGGCGATGGGGATGCTTGGAATTTCCGGGAAGATGATGGTGATTACTACACTCAGCCTGGTGAACGCTTCAGGAATATGACAAAAGATCAGAAAGAGAGACTCTTTGCCAATACCGGACGGGCGATGGCAGCAGTACCCCTGCTTATCAAACAACGCCATGTCGAAAACTGCAGCAAAGCTGACCCAGAATACGGCAAAGGAGTGGCCATGGCTCTCGGAGTCCAAATGGATTGCAAAAAAAAGACTGAAATGGCCTGTAAAAAGAGCCCGAAAATAACCGGTAAAAAGAGCAAAAAATCATAAGCCGGGCACGGCTGAACGAAAGGATCTGAAAAACAGCAGTAATCCCGGGAAACCGCCCTTGCTGCTGTTTTTTTAAAAGGGTGATTCCCCGCCCCCCGCATTCCGCTCCCGCTCCCGCTCCTGGCGGTCGTAAGCGACCGCCTACAGAACGCCGGACGCGCGCACCCCGCGTCCCGTAAGGTCTCTTTTGTCCATCAAAAGATTTTGAACCGTTTCTGGTTGGGAAACAGAACCGTAAAAGGGGATTATATTATCTTCTTACGCCCAAAATGGCCAGTCGTTAATCAATCGGAATAACGGGTTTTAGCAGGCGTTTGGCAACGGATACTTTTTGTGTATTGGGGAGCGATGAATATAAAAAAAGAAACCCTTGAACATTGGACGGTAGAGGATTCTGCCGAATTATACGGAATCCGTAACTGGGGGAATGGTTATTTTAATGTTAATGATCAGGGGGAACTCGTGGTTTCACCCTATCAAGGCAGTAATGCGCCGTCCGTCAGCCTTCTGGACGTGGTTAATGGCATCAAAGATCGCGGCATGAATATGCCGGTGCTGCTGCGAGTCAGCAATATTCTTGATTCGCAGATCCGGCTGTTGCACTCCAGTTTTCGAAAAGCGATCAAACAGACGGGGTATCGGGGCGTCTATAAAGGGGTTTTCCCGATAAAAGTCAATCAACAACAGCAAGTGATTGAAGAAATCGTCCGTTTTGGGCGGGAATATCATCATGGCTTAGAAGCCGGCAGTAAGGCCGAGCTCATTGCTGCACTTGGGACTTTGCGCGACCGTGAGGCCTGCTTGGTTTGCAATGGCTATAAAGATGAGGAATTCATTGATCTGGCTCTGTATGCCTGCAAACTGGGTTTGCAGTGTATTATGGTTGTGGAAATGATGAGTGAATTGCCGTTGATTCTCGAGCGCAGCCGCGCTTTGAATATCAAACCCATGATTGGTTTGCGCATGAAACTGTCCACTCGAGCCAGTGGACAATGGGCGGAGTCCGGCGGTGACCGTAGCGTCTTCGGCCTGAATACTGCGGAATTGGTCGAAATGGTGGATTTGTTGCGTAAGGAAGAAATGCTGGATTGCTTGCGCTTGCTGCATTATCATATTGGCTCGCAAATTTCCAATATTCGTGATATCCGTGCTGGTGTGTTGGAAGCCAGTCGGGTCTATGTTGGGTTGGTGCAGGAAGGAGCTGCCATGGGTTTTCTCGACCTCGGCGGCGGTTTGGCGGTCGACTATG
>JBAXYW010000106.1:0-10519 GCA_041670605.1 Lentisphaeria bacterium | reverse complement strand
CTGCCTCTCCGCCATTTTAAGTAGAAAAAGCCCAAGTTTTTTGCCACTTGGGCTTTTTTTTATGCCCTTTTCATTCGTTTTTGGACAATGTTGGCCAAAGAAAAAACGAGCTGAAGGATGCGGATCGTTTATTGGGGAAAAAAGAACTAACACAAATCAAACTAGCAAATCAATACCATGGATCAGATAAACGAAGGAGTTGGGATATGTCTCTTGAAATAGTTAGAGGAACAATAACAAACACCTTGGCGATCCAGTCTCTAATTACTGCGTTAAAAAAACATCCATTGAAACGGGAAATACGACTTCACCATAATAATCAATGATCAGGGTGGCGCAGAAGACATGAAAGAAATGTCAGCAGTCTATTCAATGAGAGTTTTTTCAATTTTTACTGCAAAACCTTTTTTGCCGATGGATCATCCAAAATCGGCAGAAAAATATTAAAAACCGACTTGCACCTCTTCAATTTTACGAAGTTCCTTTATTGTTTAGGGCATGCGCTGTTGAAAGCTTCGGGATTGGTCAGCAGCCGACTGCCGGCAAGAAGGGCAGCTCCTTCGGCGCCCCATTCTTCCGATGAGCGAAAAGCAAAGGTGAGCGCTTGTGACGTGTATTCAAACAGCAACGCGCGAACCGATTCCTCCAATGCGATATAGAATCGTTCACCAAGCTCCATCAATTCCCCCACCAGAATCAGCGTGTCTGGGGAGAGGTTGTTGATCTGGTTTGCCAAAGCCACAACAAGGAACTTCAAGGCGTCATTGACAACTTGAACAGCACGGACATCCCCGGAAATATATTTTTCAGCAAATTTTCGGAAGGTCATATCAGAGGAAGTACCGTCGATTCTTGGCTGCTTGAGCAAGATTGAAGTGGAGCATCGTGTTTCGAGGCATCCGTGCCGGCCACAGGCGCAGGGCAGACCATCCAGTTCACAGATATTATGTCCCAGTTCGCCACCATGCTGGTTGCGACTCAGCACAATCACACCCTCGCTCGCAAGAGACATGCCGATACCGCTTCCAAGATGCACCAGCAGGGTGTTGCCCTTTCGGCATTCCGGATGCCGGTTTAATTCGTAATGCATCCTGCAAATCATCATATCAGCAAAGACGGGGGAAAGATTGAAATTCTCAGTAAAATAATCCCGCAGGTTGAAGCCTTTCAGTTCGGGGAAATTCGCAATATCGTTGAGGACTCCATCTTCAGGAGCCAGGCTGGTGCCAAAGGTAGATACACCCACCCCGGCAAGACGCCCGGAAGATTCTTGCAGCAGGCGCTGCAGAATCTCGCTGAGGGCATGCAGGTACTCCTGCAGAGATCTGCGCTCCCCAAGATGCAGCCGTTCCAGGATTCTCGGATGACCGTTCAAATCGGTTAATGCGGCGCCAATTCTGTCCGGTTCCAGGGAAATTCCGATCAGATATGCGCCATCGGGGTTCAGCACCAACTGTTCCCGTGGGCGACCGTGTTGCAACTCCGTCTTCCCGTCCGTCATCACCAGATTGCGCGACAGCAAATCCCTGACCGCACGGGTCACTGTCGTGTTGTCACAGCCCAGCGCCTGCGCCAGCTCAACTCGCGATAAACGACCATGCTGCATCAGAACCCCAAGCAACGACAGCGTGTTGCGTAACTTGATGTCGTTTAATTTTAAAAGATTTTTTTGAACCGGATTTTTTTTCATCTGAATATTAAATATTAAAAAAAGGATGTTATCAGAATCCTGACGAGTCGCCTAGCACAGGATCATAGCAATGCTCACAATAAAACAATATGCGCTAATTTACTTCACAATCCCCTGATTTGCAAATCCCTGCCGAAATTTTCACGCCCACCACGACTGCATCAATTGCAGACCCATAGGCTCCTTTTAAATATTTTAAAAAAATCACTTGCATTTAAAAAAATAATGATATATTAGATGAATGTAAATAAATATCGTAATCATTAGATTTGCATGCAGCTGAGGGATTTTTCATGGAAGATTTTCAGAAGAAGGTATGTATTGATCTTGCCCGCAGGATTCGTTTGCACTGTTTACGGATGGTGTATAATGGGAAGAGCGGTCACATAGGCAGCATGTTATCGACGGCGGACATTTATCCGGTCTTGTACACTCAGGTCTTGAATGTGGATTCGGCGGCTCCGAAGAAGGTTGATCGCGACCGTTTTTTGCTGAGCAAGGGTCATGGTGGTGCGGCGTTGCTGGCGTGTCTGTCAGAGTTGGGTTATTTTCCGCTTGACTGGTTGAATCGGTACTACTGTGATGACGGGAAGCTCAGCGGTCACATATCGCATCATGTTCCCGGTGTGGAATTTTCAACGGGTTCACTGGGGCACGGGCTTCCGGTTGCCTGCGGTATGGCGCTGGCTGCAAAGCAGGCTGGAAAAACGCACCGGATTTTTGTTCTGTGCAGCGACGGGGATTTGAATGAAGGTTCGAGCTGGGAGGCGATCATGCTTGCTGGTCAGCACCACTGGGACAATCTGGTGATGCTGGTTGACTACAACCGTCTGCAGGCGTTGGGATGCTCCGAAGACATCATCAATCTTGATCCCCTGGTACCGAAGCTGGAGATGTTCGGCTGGCGTGCAGTTGAAGCGGATGGGCACGATTTCAATTCCATCGAGGTTGCGCTGAAGAATGTGCCCATCGAAAAGGGTCGGCCCACGGCTGTCATTTTCCGTACAGTTAAGGGCAAAGGAGTCAGCTTTATGGAAAACGAATACAAATGGCATTACGGTGGTCTGACGGAAGAACTTCTGGGTAAGGCACTCAAAGAAGTCGAGGAGGCATAATACGATGAGAAAAGCATTTAATCAGGAACTTCTGAAGATTGCTGAAAAGGTTCCCCAGGTCTTTATGATACTGGCCGATATTGGTTATGGAGAAATCGAACCTTTCGCCGCTGCATTTCCGGATCGTTTCATCAATTGCGGGGTTGCTGAGCAGAACATGACTGGTGTAGCCTGTGGCGTTGCGATGGAAGGTAACATTGCCATCACCTATTCGATTGCCAACTTTCCCACTCTGCGTTGTCTCGAGCAGGTACGCAATGATGTGTGCTACCACAACGCAAACGTTAAAATCGTGATCATCGGGGGCGGCGTTTCTTATGGTGAACTGGGTATTTCCCATCACTCGACGGAAGACATTGCCATCATGCGGGCACTGCCCAATATGGTAGTGCTTGTTCCCTCTGATATCGTCGAGGCGCGAGCCGCCACACAGGTCATGATGGCCTACGATGGGCCTGTCTACTATCGTTGCGGATACAAGGGGGAACCCGATCTGCATGGTGGAAAGAACATACCGGATTTCCGCATTGGCGGTTCCTCTCTGATTCGGGCAGGCAAGGCTGCAACTGTGTTCTTTGCCGGTCCCATTGGCATTAATGCAGCGAAGGCGGTCGATGTCCTGGCGGCTGAAGGCATTCAGTGCCGCCTTGTCAGTCTCTACTCCATCAAGCCCATCGACAAAGAGACGATTGTACGTGCTGCCAAAGAGACAGGCGGCATTGTTGTTTTGGAAGAACACAACCTTCAGGGGGGAGTCGGCAGTGCTGTGGCCGAAGTTTTGATGGACGAAGGCTGCGGAAATGTGCCGTTCAAGCGGCTGGCACTGCCTGATGTAAATGTCACCAGGGTAGGCAGTCAGGCCTGGTTGCGCGATCAGTATGGTCTTGGTGTCGCTGATGTGGTCAATGCTGTCAGGGAAATGGTCAAATGAGCACTCGTCTTGCGGGAAAAACGATTCTGATCAGTGGTGGAGCCCAGGGCATAGGGATAGCCGGCGCCGCACGTTGCGCAGAGGAGGATGCTGACGTCTGGATAGCGGATATCAATGAGGAGAGCGGTATTGCGACTGCTGCAGAGCTGGGGTGCCATTTTATCAAATGCGATGTTTCCAGGTCTGAGGATGTGCAGGCTGTCTTCGATGCCATGCCGAAAGTGGATGTCATCTACAACAATGCAGGCATTTACTGGACAGGACATGACGGTCGAATCACCGACATCCGGGAAGAGGACTGGGACAGGGTTATGGCCATCAACCTCCGCAGTGTTTATCTTTTTTGCAAATATGGAATTGCCAGAATGATGGGCACCGGCAGCGGTGGCAGTATCATCAACACCGCCTCCAGCGCGGGGGTTATCGGAATTCCAGACTGCGATGCATACACTGCCACGAAGGGAGCCATCGTCCAGCTGACCAAGTCCATGGCAACCGAATACGGGCGTTACAACATCCGGGTCAACTGCATTGCGCCGGCTGCCATCATGACCCCCATGATGCGACAGAGCAATCCGGAAAACTCAACCTTTGACGAGGAACATTTTCTAAAGCTGAGAACGCCTTTGCGACGCTATGGGACTCCCGAGGAAATCGCCAATATCGCAATCTTCCTTGCATCCGATGAATCCAGCTACCTGAATGGAACTATTATTGTCGCTGATGGCGGCATCACAATCAATGGAGACCTCTCAAAAATCTGAATCCATTTCTCAATTCCATTGCTACGGATACGAAGAAAAGGTGTCCTTTGCGAATCGCAGAATCTGGCAATCGGGACTCGCCAGTTTTTTTATGTATTTCATCATCTGACAACAAGTGAGAGAAAATCAAAACATGTGGTAAAATCGCAACCACTTTACCCTGATTGAATTGCTCGTCGTTATCGAGATTATTGCCATTTTGGCATCGATGCTGCTGCCGGCATTAGGCAAGGCGCGTGAAAAAGCGCGTGGGATTTCCTGTGTTACCAATCTACGCCAATCAGGTTTAGTCCTGACGCTCTATCGGGATGATTGCGATGATTGTTTTATGAACGAAAGAACGCCTACCGGCACCTGGTCCTATATACTGGTTAACAACAACTATGCCAAGGATTATCACTCCTTACGCTGTACGTTTACAGGCACCCAGTTCCGCAAAGATTAGGACAATTGTTACGAAGCAAACGATGCTCAGCCGGCGATTTTCCCGGGTTTCTGCCTGAAAACAATCTGATGCGCTACCAGGGAAGCAAAACGATTCCTACTGCCAACATCCTTTTGTTAGGCTGTTCGCGCAACGCGATCAATCATGACAGCCAATATGCTATTATCTACATGAATTATCTCGCAACCGGCAGTACGAATACTTGGGGACTGGGAGCCTTACATCTGATCCATTCCAACCGGGTGAATGGCTTGATGTATGATGGACACGTGGCTTCCTTAACACAAGGAGAGTTGTCCACACAAAACTATTATTTCCCAAACTTTGAACCTAGTTATGGCGGCTATGTTGTTTCTAAGATTCGCACAGCAGTCGTCCCTGGTACCCAATTCTATACTGGTTTCTAAAACTCAAGGGGAGCTGCTCTGATATTTTGGACGGTAATATTTTCAGGAATCATGATTATGATCAAAAGAGCCCTAATCCTCGTCCTCTGTTTAATGAGTTACCTGCTGACTGCCGCTGCCCTTCCGGATCTGGCCGATTATCGGGATCTCAGCAAAAGCCTGGGAAACCCAATCATCTTCAATGAGTCCTTTGATCCGCCGATGAATCCGGAAATCTGGATTCAGGTACCTGCGACCTTTCAGCAAGTCGCTGGGCAAGGCTACAATGGCACTGGCGCCCTCTTTCATGAACGGCTCCATCCGGAAGACAGGCAGCAGATTATGCGTGGCAATGTCAAACTGGAACACGGCGTCGAATACCGCTGCAGCTTCAAGCTGAAAAACGAAGATTATCATACTCCGGACAACAACAACCAGGATGGCTTCAAAAACGTCTTGTCAATGGTCAATGTCATTTATCGTAAAAATGGCAAATGGAGCGCTATCAGTTCCAGCTTTAGCAAACATCGAGAGCTTCCCCCCCCGGGGAATGGCAAGGTGTCACGCATCTGCGGTTTTACCGTGCCGCCCACTGTCGAACACCTGAAAGAATGGAAGGCTGGTGGCTTCAACAGCCTGATGTACCATCACCCAATCAAGTATTTGTACATTGACGGCAAAAAACCGACGCAGGCTGAAAACATCTTGTCCAGCTTAGACCTGATGGAAAAACACGAAATCAAAATGATCTTTTCCTTGTTTTATCAGCATATGCTCAAACCGCATAGCAACCGGAAAGAATGCGACCAGGTCCGCGGTCTTAACAACGTGACCGAACACGTTGTCAATCTGGCGAAGAATCACTCCGCCATGCTGGCCTATTACCTTTCGGATGAAAATTTCTTGGAGTAATATCCCCCCGTTCGAGCGCTCAGAGAACGCATCAGCCGGATCGATCTCTGGCATCCCACCGTCACCTTGACGAATAATTCCAACTTCTTCGCGCCCTGTTGCAAGATCGGCAATATTCTCTCATATGATTATTATCCGGTGCGCACCCTACCCCTGGAAAAACAGACAATCGACTATTATGATCTTAAATATGCCGGCTCGTTAGGAGTTCCGCATTGGTTTACACCGCAGGCGATGCAATGGATCCGCAACCGGGACAAGGGAGCACGCTCGCCCCAAATTCAGGAATTGCGCGGCACCTGCTACGCGTCGTTAATCTTCAATTGCAAGGGGTTCATGTTCTTTTCCTACCCCTCCATGCTCAAATTAATGAAAATTGACGCAGCGGAAGGACAGCTGCTCTGGACAGACGTGCAAACCATCGCCAAAGAACTGAATGGATTATCCGACTGGATTCTCAGCTCTGCTGGAAGAGAAATAGCCACCAAGATTAATCTCCGTTCCATCAAAAAACGGAGTTGTATTTTCGTCTATACGGCTTTACAATAAGAGTTGAAACGGACGGTTTGGCGTTTGCCATTTTTTGCCATTTAAGGTCTTTTCTTTGCCATTTTTTGGCATTTTAGCGGCTCAAAATCTTCCCGGAAAAATTGGGTAAATGAGACGAATTTCCTTTGAGACGAGTGAGTTACAAGTAGCAACCGGGAAAGCAGGAAACTCCCTTACTCTCCGCCATTGCTAAACAAAAAAGCCCAAAGGGTGCCATGTGGTACCGGTTAGGTATTTTTGTTGCCTGTAGCGCTTTTTTTCTCTGGAGCAGATAGCATTCAGACACTTCGTACCACGAAAATTCCGGTATATATTATAATCGGATAGGTACAAGATGTCCCTGCTTTGTTTTTTTCGCTTTTGTCGGTACGAACGCTGTTTATTTACCCACATTGACCGAAAAATATACGGCTCTGATATTCACTTGTAAATACCGATGGAGAACGAGCCTCCGAAGCCAACAAAAAACGCCTCAATATCCAAGAAGAAAAAATGAACACCAAGCTGCAGCACCTTGTTATCGTCGCCTCACTCAACGCAGTCATTACCTTGCAGGCCGCCATCACGGTCTATCGCACCGGGGATAATTTTCTTGTCAAAAGCCGGTTTTCCGATGAGAAAGACATTGTGATCCGTATAACCCGGATTGCCAATGAAGAATCGTATCTGGTTCCCAGCGGCAGTGACATCCTCGAATATGCCAGCGGTCAGCACTTGCATGCCAAATTTTTCTCCACTTGACGATCCGGAGGCAACGGCCTTTTTCTTTCACCAGCAGCTGGATTCACATGTTGTCTATTTCGACTGCCACAAACCATTGAAAAATCATCGCCTGAACCTGCCGCTCTCCCTGACAGGAAAAGCTCTAACCGTGCTGGAAAAGACCCCCTCTGTCATCCTGCCCAAAATATCCCGCGTCCCTGAAGAGGGAATTTGCATCGACGTAGACACTGATTCCGGTTTTCTCGTGCTAAAAATCGACTGAGATGATATCGGACTGGATAAAATCTTCAAAAAAAACTGATTCTGAAGATGAGAAGCAAGAGGATTTTATATTGATATTCCCGCTGAATATCAGCAAAAATGCAACATCCGGGTCGTCCATGCATTTGAAATCAAATGGAAAAGGATAAATCATGATTACATTTCAGGATCGAGTAGCCGTAATCACAGGTGCAGCGGGGGGAATTGGAAGAGCTTTGGCCCATCAATTCATGGAACAGAAGGTCGCCCTGGCAGTAACCGACCTTTCAGAAGAAGCGGTCGAAAAGCTGGCCCTTGAACTTCAGCAGCAGGGTGCCGTTGCCAAGGGCTATGCAATGGATGTTACCAGCACTGCAAGCGTCAACAACGCAGCCAGCCAAATTCTTTCTGACTTCTCACAGATTGATATCTTGGTCAATAATGCCGGAGTTTGGAAACGCCCCAATGGAAAAGCGACTCCTTTTGCCGATACCCCGGAAGAATATTGGAAATGGATTCTCGAGGTCAATTTGGCAGGCGTCTTCCGAACAACCCAGGCCTTTCTGAAATCCATGATCAAACAACAGTACGGACGAATCATCAATCTGGGCTCGATTGCTGGAGAAGTCGGTCTTCCGGGATATTGCGATTACTCTGCCGCCAAGGGAGGAGTCATCATGATGACCAAAACTCTCGCCATGGAAGTCGCAAAACATAAAATCACGGTCAACTGTGTGTCCCCGGGAATGGTGTCAGCCAACGACAAGAAAACTAATCCGACCCAGGGAACATGGATTGGAAGAACCGGAACCCGAACGGAAATTGCCGAGCTGATCCTTTTTCTCGCCTCCGATCATTCCGCCTTCATCACCGGAGTCGATTACACGATTGACGGCGGCAGAATTCTGGGCCCGAGATTCAGTGATTTTTAATTCTGTTGAGCCGCAAAATACGGCATTGATTTTGACCATGAAGCAACCGAATGTTTCGATGAAAGTTTCGGAAACCAAACCTTGGCATTAGTATTTTTTTCAGTTCAGTTTGGAAATATGATAGGAGAAAACAACATGGAATACGAGGAAATTTCGTTATGGGGGGAAACCCCATGTGAAGGCAGACTCCAGCGCTTTTACGGCAGAGATGAGATATCCCGCCCCGGTCTTTTAATTGTTCCAGGCGGTGGCTATGGGTGTGTCTGTAAGGCGACAGAGGGCGATCCGGTCGCTGAGCATTTTGCTGGGCTGGGCTTTCAGGTTTTTACACTGCATTATCGGGTCGCCCCGAATTGTTTTCCGGCTCCGCAATTGGATCTGGCCAGAGCGATCCGTCTGATTCGCCAGCACGCGACAACGTGGAAAGTGCTTCCCAATCAGCTGGCCATCTGCGGATTTTCTGCGGGGGGACATCTCTGTGCCTGTGCTGGCACCCTAACTGCAGAACTGCCGACGCAGGCGGGGGATGCCGCAGATGCGGAAAATGGGCGTCCAGATGCCCTGATCCTTTGTTATCCGGTCATTTCCTTCTGCCGCTTTGCCCACCGCGGCAGCGGTGAAAATCTGTTAGGCGATCGCTTCGATGAACTGGCCAAGCAACTTTCTCTGGAAAACCAGGTCGATGAGCACACCCCGCCGACCTTTCTCTGGCATACCGCAGAAGATGAGGGCGTCCCCTGCCAAAACAGCCTGATGTTTGCAGAGGCCATGCGGGAAAAAAAGCGACTCTGCGAACTGCATATTTTCCCCTCTGGTGGACATGGTATGCAGTTGGGTTATGGACGCAAGGATATTGCCCTCTGGCCAGAAATGGCCAAAAATTTCCTCAGTAGCAGCTGTGGCTTCACCTTCCCGTCGGAAATCACCCCACAGTGAACTTCTGTAAATAGTTCAGGTTCTTTTAGATGCACGTTCCCGTCCCCGCACTCCCTACACCATTCACAACTTACCTCGCAAGCGAAGCCTCAGCACCACAAATAACAAAGGGAATCACCATGTTTTACAAAGTCCTCTGCGCCTGCCTGCTGGCCTGTTTTATTGGCACGGCTTGCCGAACCGTGCCGATCTCCTCCAGAAAACAGCTTTTACTAACCAGTGAAAGCTACGAAAATGAATTGGGAGTGACCGCATATTCTGAATATAAAAAAGAATACCCGCGTTCGACAAACAAGACTTATATCGAATCCTTAAACCGGGTCGGTGAAGCGATCAGCAAGGTGGCCCAAAAGGACGATTACCAATGGGAATTCGTCGTTTTGGAAAGCAAAGATGCCAACGCCTTCTGCCTGCCTGGAGGAAAAGTCGCAGTCTACAGCGGGATCTTCCAGTTTACCGCCAATGAAGCCGAACTGGCGACCATTGTCTCACACGAAATCGCCCATGCCCTCGCACGCCATGGCGGCGAACGCATGAGCATGGCGCAGCTACAACAAATCGGCTCCCTGGGCCTCAAAAAGGCCGGTGCAGGAGTTGCCCTCGAAACGATTTATGGTCTAGGAACTGAATTCGGCGTCATGCTCCCCTTCAGCAGAAAACATGAACATGAAGCCGACAGCATTGGACTCATCCTCCTGGCACGAGCCGGATATCACCCCTCCGCCGCGATCAGCTTCTGGCAAAAATTCTCCGCTGGCAAAACGCCTTCCATAATTGAAAATTGGACTTCAACCCATCCGGGTGGCGCGGAACGCATCGCAAACCTCCAGAAGCTGCTCCCTCAGGCTCTTGAGGAATATGAAAAAGCCCCCAACAAATTCTTATTGGGGGCAGAT
>JBAXYW010000105.1:0-10561 GCA_041670605.1 Lentisphaeria bacterium | reverse complement strand
GACTGAAACCATTTATCCTGGAACAAATTTGACGATGATTTTTGAGTCGGCGGTGAGCAAAATAAAAACATAGAAAAGACAAGATGGTGCCAGTGAAACTTCACAGAGGTTCAGTTATCTGAATTTATCAAGTTCGTTACCTCCTTTTGTCGATGGTCTTGTAATAGTGTGCTTGTCCTCCTTTCTTGGTTGGTTGGTTGGGTTGATACTTCCAGTAGACCAAAAATGTAAAGACTATTCTTAATCATAAACTTCTTTCAAAAATCAAGTTATTATATGTTTTTCACTCTTTGTTTTTGGGCTTTTGTTTTTGTTGTTGTTCGAGGAAAGCAAGGCAGTCTTGGACGCGGACGAGGGTGGCATTTTCTCCGGGGCCGGTGTATCGTCCTTTGGCGATGATGTCGTAGATAAAGGAGGAGAAGCGTTCGGGTACGAGTTGGTAGCCGGTGACTTTGGCTTCGCTTTCGGGGAGAAGGGCATTGCCCTGGGCGGTCAGGTTGTCGTGGACGCCGATTTCATTGACCTGGATGGCCTTGAGACGCGGGGCACCCTCTTTGTCGATGCTACGAATAACGAGGTAATCATCGACACGACAGGCGAAGACTTGCGCAAGCTGGTCGCTGCTATTCCAACTGTTTTTGTAGCGTTTGTTCTTTGTAGCCGGTACCTTTTTGGCAAGCTCGTCAACGACATTGACATTGCCACTAACATAGCATTGCAGCAGGCGATATTTGCTCTGGCGGTGTTTTTGAATCAGCTGGACAGCGGCGACTAAGTCGGAGTCTTGGACAGGCTTGCCGAATTGGCGGGTACCATCGGCGAAGAAGCTCAGATGTCCCCAGTTAACGGTGGTTTCTTTGGGTGGCGGGCTGAGAGGAACAATACCGTTGAGTTCAGAAGCGCTGGAGTTTTCAGCGAGTTTCAGCGTGGCGGCGGGCGGCGGAGGAACAGTGGATTGCAGTAGCGGATGTTGATTGCGCATGCGATCAAGGACAAAGGAGGTGATGTCGCCATTTCTCAGTTGGCGGCAGCTGTTGCCGGCACGCACAATGAGGATAGAACCGTGGAGATATACTGGGGAGCTGGCGGGTTTTACAGTGATTTCACAAAAGACCTTGGGGATCTCTTTGCTGTTGCCAGGTTCAGTATTGGTCTTGAAGAAACGGGTTGAAATCAGCGAGCCTGCGAATTCCCCGAGTTCCTTGCTGATGGCATTATTGATTTTCTGTTCATAGCTATCGGTAGTGCTGGAGTATTGGCCATTGTATTCGTCTGTCTCGTCTTGATTCAGGTAGGGGAGGTCCCCTTCGATGCCGCTGACGACGCCACTGTCATCAACACCGATAAAAAGTTGTCCACCACTGCTATTCAAAAAGCTTGCAATAACCCGCAGGATGTTATGACGGAGCTGGTGGTTAAAGTCTGGCGCGTTGCTACCGTCTGGGGGGAAGACAATAGAGGTTTTAAATTCGCGTTGGTCATCTTCGCGTCCAAAGTCGGTAACTTCGCTCTGGCGGATTTTTTGCATATCCGCCAAGCGGTTGCCGGGGTATTGCAGGCAGAGCCAGCCCGGCTTGGTGATCTCACCGATTTCCAGTTCGATGTCGTCGCTGTCCGGCAGGGCTTCGTCGTCTTCGAGATAAAAGCGATGCCAGAAACCGCGAAATTTGTCGACTAACTGTAGAAAACGCCGGTTTTCTTCATCGAATTTATTTTTACGGATGGTGAATCGGTGTTTTTGTCCGACTCTGAAGCCCGTGCCCTGCAGAGCGGCGAAGCGATTTTCCGCCAAGACGAGGTAAGACCCATTGATGGCCTGGATGATTCGCTCAAGGCTGTCTCCGATATTCAACGGGGTGGCAGATTCGTAATGGTAGTGATCAATGCCGCTGTCGAGGTCTTTCAGGATATATTTCCCGGTGCTATCCTTCCCGGTGACGGAGAATTTATAGGTAAAGCCCGGCACATAGAACTGCGGTAGTAGCCAGTTTCGATCCTGTGATAAGCTGGGAAATAACTCTTGCTGTTCGGGATTGAATCGGCTGGGGATGAGCTTATTGACAATGCAGGGAATCTTTTTGGGAAATTTTTCTGGCGGAATCAGGTATTGGAAAGGATAGGCTTTGACTCGGTATACGAACATGCCGAAACCCGGCAGAGTGGCTTGGTTGTCATATTTTAAGTAGATATAGACGTCACCATTATTTTCTTCGTCAAGCGCTACATAATCAAATTCGTAAATATTCTTACAGACAAAAGTTCCCATGCTGGCTCCTTGTTTTTATTAGGATCAGGATGCAATGTCGGGAAGGGCAGTATCAGCGGCTATCGTCAGAACCCTCCCCGCAACAAAACACTATGGCGATTCTGAATAATAACCCCTTATCATGAAATATCAAGTAAGTGATATCAATTTTTAACTTACGAAAAACCGGTGGAGTCCGAAGTAGGTGCCGCAGGCCCTGCGGCACCCGACTGATTTGTCTGGAAACGGATAACAGGTAAGGGAAAGCGGTCTAAAGCCCGCGGGGGCAACGCAGCCTGAAGGCTGTACTACAAGCCTGAGCTAAAGCTCGTTTTCGACGCAGTCTGAACTACAAATGTGCCTATTCGACGAATGTACATGTCCCGAAATGACCTCATGTCGCAGGATGGAATCTTCCGGGAACAGGGTAATATTCGAGAGGCAGAGCATGTTCTCGGGCATATCGTTCTCCAAGGGAATCTACACCGTTAGCGCCTCCACCTATGCTCACGGAAATTGCAAAGCCGGACTCTTGAAACAGCAGTATAAACAGTTGCGTAATTATCAATGCTACGGGAGCCGGTGATGATTGTTCGCATATCAAAATTTCCGTGTTTCTGCTGCTACAGGCGTTTATTGTTGGAGTTCGACGGCATAGATGCGACCAGTTATGGGGAGGTGGATGAGGGTGGCGCTGACTTCGCAGGAAGTTGTTTTTTCGACGGCAGCCCGGTAGATTGCCAGCTGGCCATAACAACTGGCGGCATAAACTTCGTTGTCATCGCTTCGCGAATGCGTTTTATGGTCAATGATGACATACTTACCATCGGGTGTTTTAACCAACATATCGATGAAGCCCTGATAAAGTTGACCATTGTCCAGGCGCAGAGTCATTGGGACTTCACATTCGATTTTTACTTTTCCAGCTTCGCCGGCTCCATAGTTCTGGTACACAAAGTCGTACAAATTCTTTACGGCAGTGAGCAGATCTGTTGCTGAGATGGCATCTGCCACTGTCCATTGCTCAAGCAAGGCTTTGGCCTTTGTTTCAGTTCGCAGCTTTTCTGGTAACGCGATAAGATTATGGAAGGCATTGCCGAGCAATTCGTAGTCCCCAGACTTCATGCTGGTAGTGAATTTCATTGGCAGTTCAAATTTCCGGGTTACTTGTCCCGGCGGAGTGGTCACTTCGCTGGGGTTGAGACGATATTCCAGGAAGCTGGCAGGCAGCTTAGGCAGGATACTCTGCTGGCAGTGCTCCGGAACTTGATTCTCGCAGGGAGAAGCCGGTGCACAGGAGCGGAACGTGAAGGTGAAGTCCTGCCCACTGATAGTCAGAGTTTGTTCTGAGGGGAGCGAACTGTTTTCCAGTTTTGGCCACTGGAAGAGACTGATTCCGTTTTCATTTAAGTCATCCAACCAAGTGGCTTCATACTGCAGTAATCCAGCCTTGATCGTGTCCTGTGATGGGGGTTTCACGTTATCCCTTGCCTTTAATTCAGCTTGTATTTTTTTCGCTTCCTGCGTCAGAGAAGTACTACTTCTTTTGTTCAAGGCAAGTACCAGCATTTTTTGGGCGCGGGTAAAGCCGACATAAAGCAAGCGGCGATTTTCTTGGCGTTCACGTTCCGTGACTGTTTTCTGCAAGGGGCTATCTTGCAGCAATTCGCTTAAAATATCCACTTCGTCTGAATCGACAGTTGGCTTGTAGGTTAGTTTCTTTTTATCGCCGAAAGGATACGGGATATAGCTCAGATTGCGTTCGGCGAGCGGGTTTTGCGGATCAAAAGCATCCTGCCGTCCGACTTCCCGCAGGCAGAATGGGCTGGCACGTTCTTCACTGCTGAGGTCGGCGAGGATGACGACGGGCCATTCCAGCCCTTTGGCTTTGTGGTACGTCAAGACGTTGACGGTATTGGCATCGTCGCTGGCCGCTTCTGGCAGGTCAGCGGCATTTGCCCAGGCGACAAAGCCTGCAGGACTGGGTGAGCTGCGCTTTGACTGGCAGGCACTGAGATAGTTCACGCAAGCTTGGCGTAATTCATCCAGATTGCGCAAACGCCGGGCGGAATTCGGATAGCGGCTTAAGATCCGATCTAATTTCAGGGATACGATTACTCGTTCCAGAATTTCCAGGTTCGTTTCATTAGGAAGATGTCGTAGCTGTTTTATCTCGGGCAGTTCCTGCCATTTTTTGAAGGCTTTTTGAGCCTGGCGCTCTGCATCGGTTTGGGCGGAGAGCGTTTTGAGCCAGTTCGTATCCAGGTCCAGATTGGCGACCAGGATTGTCAGAGCCGTGGTGTCCTTGTGATTAATGCAATAGCGATAAGCCGCCATAGCCAAGCCGCCTTCGAAGGTGTCCAGCAGCTTGCCACGTGGGGCAGAGGCAGCGATGCCGAGTTTGGCCAATTCATCAGCCAGAGTTTTACAGTGTTCATTGGAACGGCAGAGGACTGCCAGGTCGGCCGGGCGCCAGATCTGTTCGCCATCGTCTTGCAACAGTGTCTGAATGCCGGCGGCCAGGCAGGCATAAGTTTTAGAGTCGCTCAGTTGCCAGGCCTCCAGTGTGCCACCTGTCCAGTCTTGATGTTCTTCCGGCAGTTTCAGGGTAACTTTTTTCTGGTCTTCTGCTGTATTGTTCAGTTTAAGATCCTTGCTAAAGGCTGGCAGGAAAACAGCATTGACGAAGCGGATCAATTTTTTTTGAGAGCGCCAAGAGAATTCCAGGGTATTATTACGAATGTCAGGCATGGGTGTTTGTGCGAAAGCTAGCATCAATTCCGGGTCGGTTCCCCGGAATCCGTAGATGGCTTGCTTGGGGTCTCCGACCCATTGAGAACCTTGTTTTGCGAGTTGGTGCAATTTCATAAACAGATCCAGTTGGATTGGGCTGGTATCCTGGAATTCATCGACCATAACTTTTTGCAGGCGTTCCTGTAGATTCTGGCAGAAGTCGTTATTGCTGGGGTTGCTCAGGGCATTTCGCAGCAGTGTTTCTTGATCTACAAAGTCAATCAATCCCTGTTCCTGTTTGTACGTTTCGTAGGCTTGCATAGCTACGGCGGCGCAGGCAAAAACGGCCTTGATCATGTCTTTAATATCATTGGCAAGCTCCCGGGAACTAAGGAGATGTTCAGCAGCAAAACGGCCAGGCTCATTCATGCAATCAAGAGTTTTAGAGGCGCCTAAACTCATCAGGCCGACACAATTAGGCCAGGTCGGTTCCCGTAGAAATATTTCCAGAACATTGGAATTTTCGCGATGGGCTTTGATTCTTTCAGGGGTAAAAGCCGGATTTCCCTTCAGGTCCTTCATCGTTGTCTCAACTTTGTTTTTTAGCTCCTCCCAAGGGAATGGCTTGTTGGTGCTTTTCAACAGATCCTCGACATTGCGGCAGGACTTGTCGGCAAAGTCCTGCAATTGTTTCGGGGAGAGCCCATTGTTCCTGGCGAGGTTGACGATATTCTGCACATCCTGTTGCCAATCGTTATTTTGCCGATGCTGATAGTTTTGTTGTGGGGATTTTCCCATGCGCCAAGCCAGCTTGTCTTTTCCGTCCAATTTTTGGGCGCTAGTTACCAAGGCTTTAGCGACAGATAAGCGAAAAATACGTTTGGCATTATCTTCTTCCAGGACATCCAGTGAGGGAGATTGACCGAGGGTGATAGCATGCTCCAAAATCAGCTGTCCACAAACACTGTTAACGGTGCCGACGAGGCCTTCAAGGACTTGTTGCGCTTTGTCGAATTCTCCTTTTTCCAGCAGTACTTGGCGCAGGCGCTGCTTCAATTCAGCACCGGCCTTGCGAGTAAATGTGGTCGCGAGAATTTTTTGCGGGGCAACTGGATTTTTTTCATCGGTTAACAATGTAGCCAAGTCATTGGTCAAGCGGTAGGTTTTGCCGGATCCGGCACTGGCATTGATTAAAAGAATTTCTTTATTGTTATTCATGAGTGCAACTCCGTTTTTTCCTGCAGTTGTTTTTGCGCTGGATTATTGGCGACGAGGCAGGATTTCGCTTTATCCTGCTCCAGCCCAGTAAGTTCTATTGTCAACCCCTGAATTTCCTTTTCCAACTGGCCATTTGTTATCCGCAGTGCGTTAATTTTTTCGTCCAAGTTTTTAAGCCAGCTATTCGGAGGGCAGGAGATTTTTTCTTTGTTTTTAGCGAGCTCGGATTCTTTTTTCTTGATCTCCTTATCAAGTTTGGTTATTTCCTTCTCCAGTTCCTTTTTCGCGGCTGCCTTTGCTTTTGCGACTTGTTCTTTTTGGTCTTTGAAGTGGCAAAGCATGGCATAATCGCAATAAGTGCAGACTGATTCGAGCTGGAGGAATGTGGAGTCCTCCGAATCCATCAGGGAGAGTTTTCCATCGCGGATTTCTTCCATTCGGATTTGGTAACTACTGCTGGCTTGTTGCCAAAGTGCTGACCAATCTTGGATCGTTTCTTTTTCTAACAGCTGGAATTTCGGTAGTAGGAAATAAGCGCAGCGAGCTTGGCAGGCCTCAC
Source organism: Lentisphaeria bacterium (assembly GCA_041670605.1). Lineage (GTDB taxonomy): Bacteria > Verrucomicrobiota > Lentisphaeria > Oligosphaerales > Oligosphaeraceae > JAQVUB01. Next base: position 3,806 of record JBAXYW010000105.1, on the reverse strand, counting down.
CATTTTCTAGGCGGGCATAGGTGGCTAATTGCAAAGCCGTTCCGTCATCAAGTTTTTTCTGATAATCAGCTATTTTACTGGACCACTTGAGGTCTAAAATGTAGGTTTGTCCCTGCTGCTGGTTTGTGAGTACTAAATCGGCCGCGCCGGTCAGCTGTGTGTCGAAGAAACGAATCGGGATATTATCGGCGGGGTATTTCTTTTCAACGGCTCGCACGGTTAATTTGCGCTTGGCGATTTCGTCACAAAGATGGTATACGGCTTGCTGGATATGATCGCAGACTCTGCCTTGGACGCTGGTCTGTTCTTCTCTTGCCAGTTCAGCTGCTTCACGCATAAGCAAGATATCAAACAATTCTCCAGCGCGGATTTTGGCTGCATCCGGCGTCCAGGTTTTCTGCTCTTGAAAGAGTTTTTCGATGATACTGTGCACAAAGGTGCCCATCAGCCTGGCGCCAGTGGGCAGTTCTAAAGTGTCCGGTTCTTTTAATCCGCCCCAGTATTTGAACAGCCATTGAGCCGGACAGGACAATAACGAATTCAGAGAAGTGAAGGAAATTTTCTCCGGCGTAATGTTATTGTTTGCCAGTGGCAGTTCACTGACAGGAGCGGGCTCAGAAAGTCCGGGAACCTTTTCCGTGGGAGGACTGACAATCCCAGTTGGCCAGCCGCTCGTACAGGCTTTAACAATGGATTTTTCTTTTAGAGTGCAGCGTTTTATGGCCGCATTTATTTCATCCATAAAGGAATGATGAAAGACTGGTTCACCATTCAGAATTGTAGGCAGGAAAAAGAATAGTTGCTTGGCTTGACGGATGCTATTGTGCCAAGCAAAATTTTCCCGATGAAAGCACTGTGGATCTGGAAGTGTTTTTATGGACTGCAATTCCGTTTCGGTCCAATAAGTCTGCGGGCTGTCTTGCGGATCGACAAAATTCCACCAGATGACGAAGTCGCTAGGACGGATTAATGCTCCCGGATGGGAGTGGAATTGATAGTCGGCGACTTCCCTGTTTATATTCTGTGAGTCCACGCCGCTACTGATGATGGTTTCCAGAATGCGGAATAATTCCAAGCGAGTGATCTTGTCACGCTTATCCAGAATCTCCAGCAAGGTGGCAATGTGACTTCTGGCAAGTTTTACTGAACGCTGGTCGTGCTGCTTCTTCAGGGAGTCCTCCAGCCAACTACAGCGCTTCTTCAACTCCATGAATGGGATACCTTCCGTGGGGCAAAATCGCATCTCCAGTAAAGGCCTGGCTTTTTTGATTAACGCTTGCTCTTCTTGACGTTCTTCGTCGGTGGGAGGCTGTGTTTCGGATTCGCTGAATTCCGGAGTATCGTCTGCGGGTATCCAGGCCTGATTCCACTGTTCATTGCCGATGCCGGGTTTTTGCAGCAGGGCTCGTCGCAGGCGCCATCCGGTTTGTCCTTTGATTGGGCAATAATATGAGCAGAGGAATTCGAGCATTTTACGCGGGTCAAATGGCTCCCAGAAAGTTTCACAGAGCAGTGGCAGGATGCAGAGAGCTTCGCGGGCTGGGGAACGTTCAGACTCTCCCAAGCTACCGCAACCACAGCGATGCAGCACCCGATCCAGAACATGGGTATCTCCTTGGCAGATCAGGGTTGCATGCAGCGCATTTTCTTTTTGCGCTAACATGCCGGCTAAATGTTCGGCCAGTATGAATTCATTGTTTTCAGTGAAGACATGGACTGCGCCATCTTTAAGCATCTTTTCCAGCTGCTCAATCGCAACAGAATCTGAAGGTGCTGTGCTTGTAAGCGTCCAACCTTGTTTTTCCATGCAGTCGAAGATTTCCTGCCAGCAAGGCGGTAACAGCTCTCTGGGCTCGACCAGAATCAGTTTAGCGCTGGGCAAATCGGCGAGCAGTGTTTTGATCCGGCGCAGGCGGTCTCCGATGCCGGGAGCCAGGAATAAGTCCGTTGCTTCAATGGCAGCGAGAGTTTCCAGCCGGGCTGAACCTCCAGTCTTTCCATCCCAATGCGTCTGCATCAATTCATCCCGCCAAGATAACAGTTTTTTGGCGGTCGACCAGGAATCCAGCGCGAAGGATTGACGGCACCAGTCACAATTCGCCTGACGGATTTTCTGGCGGTACTGTTCAATGCGCTCAGGAAGAGAAAAGTCCTTGCCAGAGAGGCCAAGACGGCTTTCCAGCCAAGCCAAAAAAGCCAGCGGACCAACGGAAAGCTGACGCAGAGAACTGGCCTCCAGATTCCATTCGGCGCCGTCGAGAAACATCCCAAAAATAATGTCCATTAAATTTTCCCTCGATAAAGATGATTTTTATACTGCTAAATGATAGGGATAATAAAGTTCGTCTGATTTGGTAAAAATTGAATTCGTACTAACTACAGAAGCTTGTAAGCAAAGTTCACATTACGAGTTATTCGTATTATAGCCTTTTCTATGCATTAGTTCTAATGTTCTAATGTTTTTTCCAATTCAGTCCAAGCGATGAGAGCATTTCGGACATAGGGGCAGTCTTGCTGTGTCAGTAATGCAGCTTTAATGCAATCAGCCTCTTTAAGATAGTTGCCAGCACAGACTTTGCCTTTCAGTTCGATGAAGTCTTTGGTATTGCAGAGGCGATCGGCTGCTTTGACAAGAATGGCGTTAAGAGAACCGCTGTTAGCGAGGTCTGACATGTATTCTGTCTTGTTTTTCTTACAAGTCAGCAGCTTGATGTTTTCGAGGATTTCTTCGCTGGAGACTGCCAGGATTTTTTGTTCCGTTATCGAGGTATCTTCGAGTAGATCGTGTCCCCAGGCAATGTCCAGTAGCGGATGGGTTTTGGGCACGCCCCATTCCTCCAGCAGTTTAACTACCATCTCGGGATGAACGATGTAAGGCAGGCCTGCTTTACCTTTGCGCTTTTGACCTGTATGATATTTTGTCGCCAACTCCTGCATATTCATACAATTGAGCTCCTTGTGGGGTTAGTTCTATGGGGTGCGAAGTGCGGGTGCGGGGTGCGGGGAAGCGGGCTGAAGCCCGCTTGATGAATCAGTCTGAGCCGGTTGCTTTTTTCAGGAGTTCGAAGCCGATTTTGCGTTGATCGTTGTAGTCCTCTGTTATGGTTTGCTGGTTTTTGTTGGCGGTTTCATCGGCGAGTGCCTTGATGATTTCGGCATTGCTGAGTTTTTCGCTGGCCAGATAAAAGAACTGCTGGCGGACATTTCGGAAGTCACCAGGGGTAAGCCGGGTGATCTCTGCCAGAGTCTGGCGGTCTTCTTTGCTGAGTTCAGGCAAGTTCAGGTGTTTGAAGAAGCAGTTGTAGAAGTGGAGCTTGCCGTCGCGATCGAGGTAGTCGAAATGCAACTTGAAGGTAAAGCGCCGGATGGCAGCCGGATCGAGGTTCTGGGCAAAGTTGCTCGCCATGATGAAGATGCCGGGGAAGTTCTCCATCTGGTTGAGCAGCGTTGTCACTTGCGTCATCTCCCAGGAGCGGGTCGCTCTGGCTCGGGAGCCGAGCATGGAGTCGCCCTCGTCAATAAAGAGGATGCTGTTTTCAGCGGCGGCTTCACGGAAGGCATTGACGATGTGGTGCTCGGTCTCGCCGATATAGCAATTCAGCAGGTCGCTGGCCATCTTGATGTTCAGCGGTCTGCCGAGCTGTTGAGCCAAGTACTTGACGAAGTCGGTCTTGCCAGTGCCGGGAGCGCCGAAGAGCAGCAGGTTCAGACGCGGAGAATCGGCGGCGCTGCCAGGCTGGTTGCCCTGCTTAAGGTAATGCTTACTGGCGGCGATGATGCGTTCCAGGCTGGGGCCGGTTTTCAAG
>JBAXYW010000104.1:0-10561 GCA_041670605.1 Lentisphaeria bacterium | reverse complement strand
TAGCAAATAGAACAGAATACGCTTTTTGGGATAACCATGCAAAGCGGCTATTGTTATGTAATGAATGTGCGCAAAACTTCAGTTTTTTTAGGTTAAGTTAGCGCCAATAGGCGTCCTCGCCGGTATCTCCCATATCACAGTTCGTTGCCGTTCTGAAAACGGAGGATCGAAAGTAAGTGCCACAGACCCGACGGATATGTCCGGGAACGGGGAACGCAGGCTAAAAAAACGCGGGGGCTACGCAGCTTTAAGACTAAACTACAAACATACACGTACCCAATGTTTTGCATGCGTTGTTTAAAATTTCTTCTACAAAAAGAAATCTGCCTAATAGTAGCGCAGAATCGCAAATTGCAAAGAATTCAGTCTGTTTTCTTGTGAATTGCATAAACCCGAAAACTGCGATATATTAATGAAATTCCTGTTTCGTATACTTTTCCCCCGGCAAAACGGGTAAAAAAGTTAGCATCACTGCAAATCCAAGGAGAATCACAAATGATTAAAGTCGGTATCAATGGTTTTGGCCGTATTGGGCGAATGGTTTTTCGTTCGGCCATCGAAAATTTCAGCAGCGACATTGAAATTGTTGCGATCAACGATTTGCTGGATCCGGATTATCTGGCGTACATGTTGAAGTATGACTCTGTTCATGGCTGTTTCAATGGGGATGTCAAAGTCGATGGAAACAACATGATCGTCAATGGCAAGGCCATCCGTCTGACGGCTGAAAAAGATCCTGCTAACCTGAAATGGAATGAAGTCGGTGCGGATGTCATTATCGAATCCACTGGTTTTTTCCTGACTGACGAAACCGCCCGCAAACATATCCAAGCTGGCGCAAAAAAGGTCATCCTTTCGGCTCCCTCGAAAGATAAGACCCCGATGTTTGTTTATGGCGTTAATCACCAGGCTTATCAGGGTCAAGACATCATTTCCAATGCCTCCTGTACCACCAACTGCCTGGCACCTATTGCCAAAGTCCTCAATGACAAATTCGGCATTAAACGCGGCCTGATGACGACGATTCATGCCACAACGGCAACCCAGAAGACCGTTGACGGCCCTTCCAACAAGGATTGGCGTGGCGGTCGAGGCATCTTGGGAAACATCATTCCTTCCAGTACTGGTGCTGCCAAAGCCGTTGGTAAAGTACTGCCGGTTCTGCAGGGCAAACTGACTGGTATGGCGATGCGCGTGCCGACTTCCGATGTGTCGGTCGTCGATTTGACCGTTGAACTGGAAAAGGAAGCCGATTACGCTGATATCTGCGCTGCGATGAAAGCGGCGTCCGAAGGCGAACTCAAAGGCATTCTCGGCTATACCGAAGAGAAAGTCGTGTCCACGGATTTCATTGGCGATGCGCGTACATCCATTTTCGATGTGGGCGCCGGCATTCAACTGGACAAGACCTTCGTCAAGGTCGTCAGCTGGTATGACAACGAATGGGGTTATTCCAACAAGGTTCTGGAAATGGTTCGCGTTATTACACGCTGAAAATACTAAAACCTAAAGAAACTTAAGCGCGAGCGGCAAAGCATGCCGCCCGCGCTTTCTTTTTGCCTTGCGCTGCCAAGGTTGCCCGCGCGTCCATAAGCGAAACTATAGGTTGGCACCAATTCTGAAGCCGGCACTCACCAAAACCGGGTGCATCGGAGAGGCACTACAGAGAAAACAGAACGGCACATCTGTCGTTCTGTTGGCGGTCGCTTGCGACCGCCGGGAATGGGAACGGGGAGGATCCGGAGCTGGAAGCTCCGGCTACTTTCTGGGGAAGATTCGGGAGCGGAGAAGCGGGCTATAAGCCTGCGGGACAATGCAGCCTGAACGACCAATATACACGCACCCAATATTTTGCAGAAGTTGCTACGAAATTTCTTTCACAACACTCGGAAATTTGCCGCGAAGCGGCTCAGTTCAACAAAAAATTGGCAGAAAGAAGTACAAAGTCATGTCATTTCCATGACTGGCAAACTCCCTTGAATTGAAACAGGGGGAGCTGTTTTTTGTTTCAGGGTGTAGGGTTGTCGGGGACAGTTTGCAAGTGTTTTTTTCGTCTATTGATGGCAAAGAAAGTATAAAGCACGCTCATGGCAACGCAAAACCAGATAAAACCGGCCTCCCAATCATGCTTTTTGACCAAAACAATATTGACAAAAATGATCAACACGATGAGCAGCAATAATTTGATTACCCTGGGTAGATTTGGCCACAGGCTTTGACCAAAATGCAAATAAGGGATATTAGAAATCATCAGGCAGGAAGCCAGGATGACAACGGCGGCAGAGATCATGCCGCTGATCGGATGGGAAAATTTCATATTCACTAAAACAGCAGAACAGGCCAAGAGTGCGCCGGCAGGGGAAGGCATTCCCTGGAAAACCCCAGGAATTTGAGGACGGTTGGGATGCAGAAAACGGTATAACCGAAATAACAGGCAGGCCGTATAAAACATGGCCAGCAGCGCGGCCAGCCAAGGCGGAACCGTACTTTCATAATAGGCCAGCCCGCGATAAATGATACAGCCGACCGCCAGTCCGAAACTGGTAGCATCCGCGATATCATCAAAAAATGCCCCTCGTTTTGTTGAACCGAATTTTCGCGCCAGACGGCCATCGAAGAGATCAAAGAACTGGCCGATGAAAATCAGCACAAAGCCACGGGTAAACCAGTCATAGCGACAGACAATCCAGATGGCAGCCAATCCGCAGATAAAATTTGCGAAGGTCAGGGAATTTGCATACCAGACATCCGGTATAATTTTACAGTAGAAAGATAGAAAAGCGAGAATATTGCAGCTGACCAACAAATAGCCGACGGCAGTGCTGTTCAGGATGGGCAGGGGCTGTAGGTTATGTAGGGCAACTACTGAAAGCAGAATGGTGACCAGTGCTGTTTTCCCTTTACCGAAGTAATTGGCAGCTTTTTTCTGACTGAATAAACGGGAAGCCTGCCCCAGGGTGTCGATACTCATGAAAATGACAACACCCCAGATATCCAGACGCACTTCCGGATCGATCTTGGCTCCCAAGCTAAAATACAACAGACAGGGGAAATACATGCACTTATCACTCAAGGGATCAAGCCATTTTCCACTTTCGGTTTCCAGATTGCAGTTACGGGCAATAGTACCATCGGTAAGATCCGTAATCATCCAAAAAGCAAACCAGAGTATGGCAAACTCTAAGTGCCCAAAATGCACCAACCCGATGCTGATCGCCCCCATCGGAATCCGGATCAGAGAAATCGCATTCGGATGCAAAAAGGGCATTTTTTGAATGAAGCGGCAGCCTCGTTTGCTTTTGGTCAAGGAACACGCAAGAAAGCGCTCCGTCAGAAGCATCCCAATAATCACCAAACAGAGTAGGTAGGTATTTGACATAAGAGTTCAGGTGCAGACCTGTGAGTCAGCCTTTTTGTAGGGTTAGAACATGAAATGTTAAATAAACAAAAGATTCAGGAAGTCAGGATGCCGGCGAGGACGCCGGCAGTCCATAACTCGCGCCCTTTCTGCGACGCATAACAAAATGACCCAAAGCTCCGGATGAATTGTTTAGGTTGTGGACGCCAGTCCACCCCAAGTCCATCCGTGACCGTCCATGATACAGTTTTTTGAGACTGCAGTATTAAAAGATTGCGTTGACCGTTCATCCCACGACATCGTTTTCAATCTTCCAAGTCGTATTCCCGTCCGGGGTTTTCGCATTTACGGATTTTGACCAGCAGTAATTTTCGCCGGTCGGCCTCCAGGATATCGATTTCGAGATGTTCGGTGAGCAGGTGCTCTCCAGCCATGGGAATTTTTCCTTGGCTGGCCATAATATAGCCTCCCAGTGTATCAAAGCCTTTTTCTTCCGAAATATCGACGTCGAGTAATTGGTTGACTTCCCAGATCGCCATTCTGCCGTCGTTGATCAGTGAACCATCCGGCTCTATGTGCGGGACTTCTGGTTTGCTGGGTTCATCATGGTCATATTCATCTTGAATTTCGCCGACGATTTCTTCCAGGATGTCTTCAATGGTAACAACCCCAGCAGTCCCGCCGTATTCATCCAGAACGATGGCCAGATGATTGCGCGTCTGACGAAATTCATCCAACAGATCGCTAACATTTTTGCTTTCCGGGATAAAAACCGGATTATGAGCCAGGGCGAGTGCATTTTCGGCTTTTTCGATGCGTGCATCGTCAAGCATGTCTTTGGCATAAACAATCCCGCTAATGCTATCAATGCTCTGATGATAAATCGGAATCCGGCTGTGGCCGGATTCGGCAATTGTTTTCTTGATTTCAGCGATGCTTGCAGTTTCCGGCAGCACGTCCATATCGACTCTCGGGGTCATGATTTCATGTACAAAGGTTTTGTCAAGATTGATCACCCCGTTGAGCATGCGTTTTTCTTCTTGTTCCAGCCCGGAAGAACTGGATGCTCTGTCGGTTTCTTCTTCATCATCTTCGACCATCGAAAGAATTTCATCCTCAGCAGTCACTTTATCGCTGTTTGCATCTTCGGCATCTTGTTCCCAAATTTTCTGAATCCAAAAATCCAGTGGGAAGACCAATGGTGCAAAGACCCAAGTGGCGACTTTGCAAAGCGGCAGAAAAAGACCGAACAGGTGAGCAGTCACCGGCAAGGAAATTTTTTCAATCGCAATTTCCCAGAATAGAATGACGCCAATAGCAAGGATAACGCCGACTCCAATGGCCAGCACCCGGGATTTGTCTTCCGCCCAGCCAAGATAGCAAATCACTGAACTGAGCAACAATAATACGACCAATAAATGTCCGCCCAGCCGCAGCCGGGATAGGCTCGGGAAAATGCGTTCCATATATTCCGCTAGGGGTTTAGAACTTTCCCGCAATTTGCGCAATTTAGCTTTATTAAAGGTTTCCAGTTTTGCTGCGGCCAGAGCCAAAAAGGCAAAACCTGCAACGGAAATCAACGCTGCAGTCAGAGGCAGACTCGTACTCATACATTCCTTCTTTAATCCTTGCTTCAAACAATTTGGCAAACCACTCCATCGGGTTGCCGGAATCCCACCATCAGACGAAGATTGCGGGAGACTTTCATCCTTTCCTACTGAGAACATGCTTTGTCATGTTTTCAGAAAAAATCTACTGTGTCCAGGCTGGGTGAAATCGCGTTCATCACCCGCGCTTCGGCGGCTCGCATGGAAAAGCGTGTTGTTTCCGTAAGATCATCTTCCCCCTGCAGATGCAAAAGACCATGCACAGCATAGAGAAACAGTTCACGGGAAGGAGACTGCCCATACAGCTTGGCATTTTTACAGGCGACGTCAGGGCATAGATAAATCTCCGCCAAAACCGGCTCCTCAGCATCAGGAAAATGTGCTTCAGAAGTTCGTAAATCATAGGTGATTACATCCGTAACACCATGATGACCAAGATGAAGAGCATTCAAGGCAACCATCTCCTCCGGACACAGCAAAATCACTTGGAGAAGGCCGGGGTCAGAGACGGAAAAACCGGTCAAGGGTAAAACCTCCCGTAAAAGGCTCAGGAAAAAAGCCCGCTTTTTCAAGGCTGCGACTCGCCGCCCGCGTTGCAACAGGATTTTCATGCCAGCTCCTTCTCGTCTTCCGAAGCTTCCGGAACTTCCGGATATTCCGGACGAAAATGATACATATCCATAAAAGTGCGAAGAAAGCTTTTTTTGATGGCATCGAGTTCAGAAGTCGTGATGTCTGCTTCGGCAAACTGGTTGTCGCTCCATTTGTCATCGATGATTTTAATGATCTTGCGGGCGACGCTTTCGGCAGTCAAACCATTATCCTTTTCCTTTTCCAGCCGCAGCAGAAATTCTTTCAGACGGATTTCCGGATCGGTTTTATTCCCGGCTTCGGGTTGTAGCAGTTCCGCCGCATTTAGTAGCAGCTTACGCTGGTCACTATGGCTTCCGGAGAGTGCTCGGATGGCGGCCTCACAGGCATCTGCCAAACTGACAATGACAATTTCCTTTTGCAGGGGGGGGGGATGCGGATAACGGAACAAGTGCTCGTCGGGCACGGCTTTGTGCGCGGCTTTCGCTTCGTTTTTGGCTTTTTCGTAGAAGAAGGTCAGCAGGCTGTTGCCGTGGTGCTGTTCGATGGCGGAGCGAAGGGAACGGCGAAGATGATATTTCTGCGCCAGCGCCATGCCGTCACGCACGTGTGCGGTAATGATGCGGCTGCTTTCCAAGGCTGGCAGATGGTCGTGGGGGTTTTGCTCATTGCGTTGATTTTCGGCAAAACAGCCAGGGTTCTCCAGTTTTCCTATATCATGGAATAAAGCCATCACCCGCGTTAACAAGGCGTTGGCTTGAATCGCATTGGCCGCCGCTTCGGCAATCGTGGCAACATTCATGCTGTGCTGAAAAGTCCCTGGGGCTTCTTCCTGCAAACGCCGAAGCAGAGGATGATTCGTATCATTAAGTTCCAGCAAAGTCGTCAGCGTAACCAGCCCAAAACAGTACTCAAATACCGGCAGCAACGCCATGCATAACAAGGCGATCAGCAAACCATTCCCGTATGAAAATAACAAAACTTTCGGCAAAAGGATTGGGAAGCTGGTAAAAATGGTGTTCTGTTCAAAAGCAAAAAAGACCTGTGAGAGCATGATCGAGAAGCCAAGCGCAAAACCACCGATAATAAAGTCACGACGTTGCTTTGCATATTGGAAAAAGGCGACCCCGACCAAAGTCACAAACAGGGAATAATGAAATAACTGATACTGCAATTCCCCCGAGGAAATTTGCAAGGGAGCCAGTGTCGAGACGATAACTGCCGTACAGATGGCAATTCGACCACCCAATAAATTCGACAGCAACGAGGGGATCAGCGCCAGAGGCAGCACGCACAACAGGTAGGCAAAAGGCCAGTCCTTGCAGCTATATAAATAAAAAGCCAAGAAGGTCAAAATAAAATGCAAAATCAGCGCCGCAGCGCTGACCAGCAGGCGCTGACCTAAATTGGCCGGCGAAATCCGGATCCGGGTCAGACAGAATACATAACAGCCGATGAACAAGGTCAATAAGGTCAGGCGGATCAGATTTTTACGATGAAATTTGAGGTGAAAGATATCCAAGCCGAGTTTACTACGTTGCTTGCCAGCTGCCAGATAAGCGTGCAAAATCGCCTTCTCGCGCTCCGAAGGGCCAATCAGAATATCTTTCTCCTGAAAGTGTTCCGGAAAGACTTCCACATTGGCTAAAGCTTCTTCCTGTAGTTTCCGGCTCTTTTCTTCATTATATTCCAGGGTGGGTTCCAGCAGTTCGGCTTGCCAGAAATACGACAAATCCAGCTGAAGGTTGCCGATCTGGTTCGAGAAATCCTCTTCCAGCTTATGGCGTGCTTCCGCCAGACTCAGCAAGCTGGAATAATCTCTGAGAATCTGGTGTTCCTCAGAAAAGATGATCACTTCTTGAATTTCGTCGGACAACAACGGGAAAGAGGGCGTGACTCCCCAACCCAACTCCAAAATCCCACAGTCCAAGACTTCCTGAAGGATGCGTAAAAACAGATTCGCTGCATTTTCATTCTGGAAAATCTTTTTCAGTTCCGCCAGTTCAGCAGTCGATGCCCCGTCCGAAGGCAGCAAAAGCAGAGCCTGTATTTTTTCCTGAAAAGCCCGATGAATTTTTAAGGCTTTGCTTTCCTTCAAATCAAAGACTGGCGGCAATTGACGGACAGCCTGATCTCGGGCAGCCTGCAGTTTTTCCGGATCAACAAAGCTGAAGGGGTAGTCTGCACGCAGAGAAAAGCTGGAAAACTGTTCTGTAATGCGCAATTGAATCGGGTCTTGAAGCCGGCTGCAGAGAAAAAAAGCTCCGACCAGCCAAGTCAAGCTGAACAAGGGAATAATATACCAAGAACGGCGAAAATAGTTTCGCCCCCAATTGTGCAGCGAACGGTTAACACGTTCAGGTGGAGGTTCCCCTGGGTCATGGTTCTCTCCCGACGCAAGGGAAGCCTCCCCCGAGCCGTTTTCCAGTGCAGAGGAAACAGCCCCGAGATCCATTTTGCGCGTGGTGCTGGCTTGTTTATCTTGTCGCTTACTGCTTTTCATGAACGGATTCCCATGGGGTATAGAGCAGAGCAAAAACTCTACTGCCCGGGTTCATACCGCTTGTAGATCACGGCCGCATTATGCCCGCCGAAGCCAAGATTGATCTTTAATACCGTATTAACAGCCTGCTTGCGGCAGGTATTGGGTACATAATCAAGATCACAGTCCGGATCCGGTGTTTCATAATTCATCGTTCCGGGAATGATGCCATTGCGAATGGCCTCCACACAGACCACAGATTCAAAACCTCCCGCAGCTCCAAGCATGTGCCCCGTCTGGGACTTGGTGCTGCTGATCGCTATCCGGTAGGCATGCTCCCCAAGCGCCAGTTTGATGGCACGGGTCTCAACCATATCATTAATCGGAGTAGAAGTACCATGCGCATTGATATAATCGATGTCTTCCGCCTGTAGCTCGGCAGTGCGAAGCGCATTCTGTATCGCATTGGCAGCTCCTGAACCATCTGATGCAGGTGCCGTGATATGATAGGCATCGCAACTGGCACCATAGCCAGCAATCTCCGCCAAAGGAACAGCCCCACGCGCCAATGCGTGCCCAAGTTCTTCCAAAACCAGAATCCCGGCTCCCTCCGCAAAAACGAAACCATCCCGCCCAGCATCAAAGGGACGGCTGGCATGGGTAGGATCATCATTGCGGGTGCTCAGGGCGCGCATCGAAGAAAAAGCTGCAATACTTAAGGGAATCAGGGCGGCTTCACTGCCTCCCGTCAACATGACGTCGGCATCATTGCGCCGGATGATCCAGGCGGCTTCCCCAATTGCATGCAACGCACTGGCGCAAGCGCTGTTCAAACCGAAATTTGGCCCCTTGAAGCCATGCTTAATGGCCAGAAAGCCAGCTCCCATATCGCCAATCAGCATTGGAATCGTCATCGGAGAGACCCGGCCAGGGCCTCGCCCGCTGAGTATTTCCTGCTGGTTGCAGGTAGTCGCAATGCCTCCGATGCCAGAGGCTACCAGTACTCCCGCACGCTGATAATCCAAGCCACCTGTATGCAACAGCTTGGCCTGAGTCAACGCTTCATGCGCCGAGGCTACTGCGTAATGACAATATAAATCCAGGCGATTGGCTTCCTTCACCTCCAAATATCGGGTAATATCAAAATTTCGGACTTCTCCGGCGATCCGGCTGCGATATTCACTGGCATCGAAACGGGTCACCGGGCCAACCCCGGAGACCCCGGCCAGCAGATTATTCCAAGCTTCCGGAACCGAACAACCCACCGGTGAAACAACCCCCATCCCGGTAACTACAACTCGTCGCCAGGTTTTCATTCATGAACTCCTAAAAAACGTAGCATTCCCATTGTTTCAAAACAGAACCCGCTCTGCGCAAGTGACAAACTGAACAAAGGAGACTGTCCACCCTGAAAAACAAAGGCCACAATCCCCCAGGAACGTGGCCTTTCCGCCTGGCCTGAAGGATCAAATACCCTTCCGGGAAACGGAGCTTTAATTTTCAGGAACGGAGAACTTGTTTCCCGTTCGACCCTTCGCAAGGCACAAGCCCCGCAGCGAGCAGAATTCAGGATTCAGGAACGATCTTCTCGTTGATATACGAGATCGCCTGACCAACCGTCGTCATCTTCTCAACCACATCATCTGGTATTTTAATACTAAAGGCTTCTTCAAATTCCATGACCAATTCTACGGTATCGAGAGAATCTGCGCCTAAATCCTCTATGAAATGAGCCTGGGTCTGAACCTGATCCTCACGGACACCCAGCTGCTCAACAATAATCTTTTTGACGCGATCTTCTACGTTGCAATTACCCATTTATTTCTCCTCAATGTTTGGTTCGTTTCTGATAGTTCATTTACCGTAGACCGTAAGCATAAAATAAAACTGTTTTATTAGAATCAAGACTTGCTAAGGAATTCATATAATTTAATCGTTCTTCAAAAGATTGCAAATGTCCTTGTTTTCATATGCTAACTCTCTGGTTTACAAGGCACTCGACCCGTTCTAACCGGGATGACCTGGAATGGCTACCCTGCTGCCTGGCAACGGAAACGGAGACGAGGGCGGAGGGGACAGGAAAGTGCGAAGTGCCAGCGTCCTTACCGACAGGCAAGATCTTTTCCTCTTGCCCTGTTGTGTAAGCGTGAGCTATGAAGCACCAGCATCCTCGCCGGCCTCCCCTATCGCGGTTCGTTTTCATCCCGAAAAACGGTGGGGTCAAAAGTAGGTACCGCAGGCTCTGCGGCGTCCGATGGATTTATCCGGGAACGGAAGCGGGGAGGATCCGGAGCTGGAAGCTCCGGCCACATCCTGGGGGAAGCTCCGGCCACATCCTGGGGGAAGCTCCGGCCACATCCTGGGGGAAGCTCCGGCCGCTTCCAAGATGGCAAGCATAAGCGATTTACAGAATGTTTTCGCTTATCCCATGGCCATGCCGCCGTCGACACAGAGCACCTGTCCGGTAATGTAGGCAGCGGCTTCTGAGGCCAGGAAAGCGACGGCTTGCGCGATGTCTTCCGG
>JBAXYW010000103.1:0-10673 GCA_041670605.1 Lentisphaeria bacterium | reverse complement strand
TATTCTATCCATTTATCTGGTGTATTCGGGTGAAGAAATTGAAAAACGCAATATATTGTTTAGAATGACGTTGTCTGAGCAATGCAAGCGTCGAAGAAGTCGCTTGGAAAAGGAGTTCAAATGTCCTATTCAGAGATGCCGATTGGTCTGGCTCTGATATCTTGTGACACTGTGATTGAAGACCGTCGCACCGGGAAAAAGTCTCTGATTGGCTTGTTTGGCCAGTTGAATGTGCAAAAACTGCCGTATTTGCATCCTTCGCTGTCGTTGCTGGTTTCTCTGACCGGAGGTACTGGCGAACACGCCTGTGAGGTTCTTTGCAGCAATGACAACTTGAAAGTCTCGGTATTTTCGGTCAAAGGGAAGATCAAATTTGATCATCCTCAGCAGGTTATTGACATGGTTTTCCAGCTGCAGTCAGTCCGCTTCCCGTTGGCTGGCACCTACTGGATAAAATTCATCGTCGATGAAATGCCTCTGATGATGCGTCCTTTGGCAGTAACTCAGCGTAAGCCTTCGGCTACCACACCGGAAGGTGCGGACAACAGCCCGGAGAAATGACGCAATGGATCGGATCTGAACAAGCATGGCCTTATTTAAATTCAAGATAAGTGACCCTTCCGGAAAAATCAGTGAATTGCTTATTGAGGGTGATTCACAATCCGATGCTACGCGCCGGCTTCAGCGTCGCGGCCTGATGCCGTTGGAGTTTCTCGGGCAGGGTAGTGCTTCGGGCCGGCGCGGAAGTCTGTTTGGGGAGAAACTCAATGTTGTGGATTTCACAGAGCGACTGGTTCCTCTGCTGGAAGCGAATATTCCCCTTGAACGGGCTTTGACCTTTGTCGGGGAAGATCAGCAGAATAAAATCATGGCTAAGACGGCCACGGAATTGCGCCAAGGGCTGCATGAAGGGCGGAAATTCTCCGACCTCATCCGGGAACGCGGACACACCTTCCCCCCGCTTTATTCCGGTATTGTTGAAGCTGGAGAAGAAGCCGGGGCTCTGCCACAGGTGATGGCAGAACTGCGCAAATTCCTCAGTGAAGCACAGGAATTGAAATCGTTTATCATTTCCTCTTCGATCTATCCGACGTTTATTGCCGGCTCCGGAGTGGCCATGCTGATCTTCGTGCTCGGTGTCATTGTGCCGCGCTTTGCTACTGCGATGGCCGGAGCTGGCATCGAATCCACCGCAACGAATTTGCTGCTGGGAATCTCGAGCCTGTTGCAAAATTATTGGTGGGTTCTGCTGCTGCTCGCGTCCGGCTGTTTTTATCTGATTTATAAACTACGCCAGGAAGACGGTGCTTTGCGCCGGGCTTATGATGGTTGGATTCTGCAAGTCCCGCTGGCTAAGCAGATCGTGCTTTATTCGAATCTGGCACGTCTTTGCCGGACGATGGCGATCCTGATGCGTAGTGGTGTCCATCTGCTCAATACGGTCGTTATTGCCAATCGGGTGGTACAGAACATTGCAATCCGCCGTTCGTTGAATGAACTATCCGGCGAGCTGCGCCAGGGGCAGCGGATGTCGTCTGCTCTTGGCAAAAGCAAATTCATTCCAGCGCTGATGCTGCGCATGATTGCGGTTGGAGAAGAGACCGGATCGGTTGAGACGATGCTGGAGCGGGTGGCAGACCGCTATGAGACCGATCTTCGCCGGCTGGTCAAACGACTGCTGAGTCTTTTTGAACCCCTGGTCATCATCTGTCTGGGTCTGGGAGTCGGCTTTATCGTGTTGCTGATGTTCATGGCAATCATGGATATGCAGGCCGTGGTCTAAAACTCTCTGCGAGCGACCCCGGCAAATTGTACTCATTTGCATTCTTTATAAAGGAACAAGTTCTGCATGAAAAAGAAACTTTTCTTAGGTTCTCGCGCCATTCGGCGTCCGTTTACTTTGATTGAGATCATGATTGTGGTAGTGATCATCGGGATGTTGGCTGCTTTGGTCGGTCCCAATATCATTGGCAATCTTGACAAAGCGAAAGTCAAGAATACGAAAGCCCAGCTGATCAATTTGAAAAATGCGGTGCAGCAATATTATTTTGACGTGTCTTCGTATCCTACCCGTCTGGAGGAACTGATGGTGAATCCCGGCAATGAAAAATGGGATGGCCCTTATCTGGATGCCAAAAACATTCCTAAAGATTTTTGGGACAATGATTTTCAATATAGTTGCCCGGGCGATGGGCAGCCTTTTGAGATCATCAGTCTGGGTGCGGATAAAGTTTCCGGCGGCACTGGTAACAGTGCCGATATTTCCTGCTGGAATTAACGATTCAGACCTCTGAGGATGCTGTTTTGTCACATCGCGCCTTTACGATGCTTGAAGTTCTCGTGGTTACCCTGCTGGCGGGAATGCTATTTGCTATGATCCTGCCGCGAATTTCGGTAACTCCGAAACGCATTGTTGTCGAAAATGCCTTGTCGGGTATGCGGCAGGCTTTTTCTGAAACGGCGTCCCGTTCCAGAGCCACTGGCCGTGCGATCCGCTTGACCCTGGATCCCGACACTTCGATCTTGGCAGTCACTTTGCTGTCGGATTCCCTCAGCCGGGAATGGTGTCCTTCTCCGTCGGGAAGCAAAGAGCAAAGCGAAACGCCGGCCTTCATCGCCGTCAAGGAAAATTATGAGCTCTCCAAAGAACTGGAATGGCAGCTCGAGGATAAGGTTTATGATTCGGAAGGAAAGATTTGTTTTTCGTTCTTTCCCGATGGACAGGCCGGAGGACCGATTCTGGCGTTTACCGTTAAAAAGCGCAAATTCCGACTGATTCTGGATAATATTACTGCTCGACCCAATATCGAAGAGTTGGAATAACCCCGAGGAGCCGCGAGGTTGATATGACTATGGACGAAAGCAAGGAACGGCTGCTGCAATTACGCACTGTCATTCGGCATCATGATGATCTTTACTATCAGGAAGCCCGCCCGGAAATCTCCGACCGGGAATATGATGCTCTCTATACGGAACTCAAAGAGCTGGAACGGCAGTATCCCGAGCTGATTACGGCGGATTCCCCGACGCAGCGCATCAGCGGGACTCCGCTGAGCGGGTTTGTCACCTGCCGGCACCGCCTTCCGATGCTCAGCCTGGATAATACTTATAACGATGCCGACCTGTTGCGTTTTCACGAATCTGTCAGCAGAGGTTTGTCCGGGGAATCTTTTCTGTATGCGATTGAACCGAAAGTTGACGGCGTCAGCATTTCAGTGCGCTATGAAAACGGTCTTTTTGTTCAGGCTCTGACTCGCGGCAATGGGAAAGAGGGGGATGACGTCAGCCTGAACCTGAAAACCATCCCCTCGCTGCCCTTGCGTCTGAACGGAGAAAATCCGCCCTCGGTTTTGGAAGCGCGCGGTGAAGTCTATATGAGCCGGCAGGGCTTCGCCCGTCTGAATGCACAACGTCAGGCCGCCGGGGAAGAGTCCTTTGCCAATGCCCGTAACGCTACCGCTGGCACCCTGAAACAACTCGACGCCAAAATCGTCGCCAAACGCCCGCTGGAAGTACTTTTCTATGCACAGGGTGAAATTCAGGGGCTGGAACTTAAGACCCAGCAGGAACTGCTGCAGATTTTTCGGGAATTCGGGCTGAAAACGCAGAGCTGGCTGCGCACCGCCAGCGATTTCGCCGGCATCAAAGCCGCCCTGCTGGAATTGCAGGAAAAGAAAAACAGTTTTCCGTATGATATTGACGGTGCCGTCATCAAGATCAATCTTTTTGCACATCGCGAACGTCTGGGGCAGACGGCCAAGGCGCCCAGCTGGGCGAAAGCCTTTAAATATGAAGCAGAGCGTTGCGAAACGGTTTTGAAAGAGATCACGGTGCAGGTTGGGCGCACTGGTGTGCTGACTCCGGTGGCGGAACTCGAACCCGTCTTTCTGGCTGGTTCGACGATCAGCCGAGCCACATTGCATAATGAGGATGAAATCGCCCGCAAGGATATCCGCATTGGTGATACGGTGCTGATCGAGAAAGCCGGGGAGGTCATTCCGGCTGTCGTCTCGGTTTGTGTTGATCGTCGTCCGCCGGGCAGCAAGCCCTTTGATTTTGTTGCGCATGTAAATCAGCGCTGTCCTTCCTGCGGGGGGGAGATCATCCGGGATCCGCAGTTTGTGGCTTGGCGTTGTCAGAATCTGCAATGTCCTGCGCAAAGCATGCGGCGAATCGAATATTTTGCAGCGCGTAACGCCTTGGATCTTTCGTCGCTGGGCAGTGTGGTTGCGGAGGCTCTGCTGGAACAGGGGTTGGTGCAGGAGCCGTTAGATCTTTTTTCGTTGACCTTGGAACAGCTCGGTACGTTGAACCTTGGGACTCCGGAAGAGCCACGAATGTATGGCCAGAAGAATGGCGCTAAATTACTGGCGGCTCTGGAACGCACCCGGCAGATGCCTCTGGCCAACTGGCTGCAGGCCATGGGTATTCCGGAAGTCGGTTCCGCGACCGCTTATCAGATCGGACGCACGCACCGCACCCTCGCCGAAGTGGCAAATTCCCCGAAATTGCAAGCCCTTATCAGCCTGCTGGCCGCCCAGGAAAAAGGGCAGAGCGCTGTGGCATTCAGCACTCCTGCGACACCCGATCCCGAACTTGGTGAATTATTTGCCTGGCCGAAGCCGAAGGGTCTCGTCTTGCCAGAGCAGCTGGCTGAATTACTGTTGCCGCTGGGCTTGATCAAGCCCGGCAAAGGCAAAGGCGGTACAAATTATTACGTGAGCACCGTGATTGGCCCGAAAACAGCTCAGGCTGTATTGGACTTTTTTGCTGGCGAAGTCGGCAAAGGCTGGCTGCAGAAACTCGCGGAACTCGGCATTGATCCCCAGGGCGGAGAAAGCAACAATCCGGACAACCTGGCAGAAACCGCTGCCGGCAGCGGCTCATTGAGCGGAAAAACCTTCGTGCTTACCGGAACTCTGCGTAGCATGGATCGCGACAGCGCTGCCGCTAAAATCCGTGCAATGGGCGGAAATGTCGCTTCCTCCGTCAGCA
Source organism: Lentisphaeria bacterium (assembly GCA_041670605.1). GTDB lineage: Bacteria > Verrucomicrobiota > Lentisphaeria > Oligosphaerales > Oligosphaeraceae > JAQVUB01. The sequence continues at coordinate 5,678 of JBAXYW010000103.1, read as the reverse complement.
AGAATACAAGTTATCTCGTCGCTGGCGAAAATACCGGCGCCCGAAAAACGGAAAAAGCTGGCGAACTGGGCGTTGCCGTCCTCGATGAAACCAGCTTCCTCGAAATGCTTGGGCAAAAATAAAGACCCTAAGCGTTTGGAAGCTGTCTGAGGTCATTCGCTATTTCGCCTTTTTTATCGGTTGTAGATGATCGTCCACTCGAAGGAATTCGGTGTAAACGATTAATTTTATGCGGGCTGATTTTAGACCCTAAAGACGGTGGCGAATTCCCCGAATTCGGCGAACAGGAGTTGCTGCAAGGTTTCTCTTGTTCCGGGTTTGCAGAGTGCGAATAAAGTCGGTCCGCTGCCGGAGACGTGGACGGTCAGTGCCCCGGCTTCCAGCAGGCGGCGACGGATCAATTCCAGAATTGGGAATTTACGAAATACTGCGAATTCCAGGTCGTTCCAAGGGACTGTCGCAATGTCTTCGGGGGAACCCTGGGTGAGGATTTTGATCAGTTTCTGGAAATCCGGCGGGGAGTTTCCTTCTGGTCGGAAGGCATGCTGATAGGACCAGCTGACTGGCACTGGGAAACCTGGGTTGATCAGCAGCAGTTCCAAGCTTTGCGAAATATTCAGTGTGCTCAGGCGCTCCCCTTTCCCTTCGCCAAGAGCAGGACGCGGATCCAGAAAAAAAGGGATGTCGGCCCCCAGTTCAGCAGCCAGGCGATAGAGTTCGGCTTTCCGCTCTTCAAGCTTTTCCAACGCTAATAGGGACAACAGAACGGCGGCGGCATCGGAACTGCCGCCGCCCAGCCCGGCGGCAATGGGAATGCGTTTTTCGAGATGGATCCGGTACTGAGGAACTCTCTGAAAATGCTGGCAGAAGGCCATAGCGGCCCGCCAGCAGAGATTGTCTTCCCCGGCAGGAACGCATAACCCCGTGCAACTTAGCTCAATACCGGAGACTGTATGGCGTTCGACATGGATCGTATCGGTTAAGCCGAATAAAGGCAAAAAAACCGTGCGAATCTCGTGATAGCCATCCGGGCGTTTGCCGAGAATTTCCAGATAAAGATTAATTTTGGCGGGAGTAAGCATAGGAGTTTTTGAACATGGACGCACACGGACGCACTTGAGCTGGACTGGCGTCCACAAACTAAAAATTTCATCCGAAGATTACCCGAATTTTCTTAACCTTTATCTCTCTTTTTTGTAATTTTATAGTTTTCATTCAGTTTATCACCAACAACTTATGAATATTTTATCGAGTGTGATCCCCGGCCCGGAGGGCCGCACAGACATAACCCCGGGTGAGGCGCACGCAGTGCGCCGCAACCCGGGGTAAGGACAACTAAAAAACCGCGCCCGGAGGGCGCCACCTCAGAAGATTTCGGATCCGCCATACACGACTTTTTGTAGCCATTCTCCTTCAAAATAACATCTGCTCAAGGATTGAGCATTTGCTTGTCGCGCCCTCCGGGCGCTGGATTTGGTGGAGCTTCTCACCCCCGGTTCCCTTGCCCTTCGGGCTTCGGTCACCGGGGGTTATGACTGTCCGGCCCTTCGGGCCGTTTAAATCACCTCGGAATCACATCCTGCAATGTTCCGTGCCTTAACTATTTGCGAAAACTTCTTCCAAAAAAAACAAAAAAACTGGCGAATAGTAGTATGGACGCACACAAGCGAAACAATTCATCCGGCGTGCTAGGTCATTTTGTCATGCGTCTTTGAACAGGCGCGAGCTATGGAGCGCCAGCGTCCTCGCCGGCGTCCCCTTGTTATTTACGTTCTTCAGTTTTTTTGACGACGATGACTGGACATTCGGCGAGGTCCATGATCAGCTGCCGTTCAATGGAGGAGCTGTCTTTCTGTTTAATTTCATGTTTCCAGCCTCCGATAATGATCAGATCGACGGCCAGTTCCCGGGCGAGCTTCAGGATAATCTGATGAAAACGCCCCAAGCAGATATGCGCTTTGATGTTTACTTCATATTTTCGCCCGAGTGCCTGTACGTTTGTCAGATAGCGTTTCCCTTTTAATTCCAGATCCTGTTCCAGTTCCTGACGTTCTTCCTTGACGAAAATTCGCATTTGTTGCAAGTAATCCAGGGTTGCGGTATCGACGACAAAGGCGGCACTCAATTCACAATGGGTCTGTTTGGCAAAATGCACGGCAAAATCGGTAGCATCCAAGGAGGGCTGGGAGCCATCCACTACTAATAAGGCGTTGCGGATGAACATATAGTCCGATGACGTGGGCGCTGCTGCTGCAACGTTTTCGCTACTGTTTGTCTTTTTGTTAAAAAACATTTTATCGGCTCTAGTTGCTGGTGAAAGGAGGGGGTAAGAGAGGCTCGTAATGCTGAACTTTGTGGCTATTACGGGCTTGCTTCCAACGCTTGTTTCTCCAGATTTTTTTTGACCATTTTGAGTGTGAAAAAGGAATCCAGGTCTTTGCCTTCCAAGGCTTCCTCAATGAAATGCAGCGTTTCCTTGAAATTAGGGATAAACATATGTTCCAGTGCATTCACCCGGCGTTGTGCTTTTTTTAATTCTCTAGCCAGCAATATAATTGTATTTTCCAGCTCGGCAACCTGTCCGATGATTTCCAGCAGCAGAAGAAAATCCCGCATGGTCTGATCGACGAGCGAATCCGTGCCGACAAAACCATATTGGGCATGCAACTGGCCATGGTGTACTTGGATGACTGGAGTGCGCACCCCGGCCGTGATGCGTTGGTCGGTCTTGACCTGATGTTCATAATGGATCCCACTGGCGATATTGCGCAGGTGGGCAGAACCGTTCTGGGCAACCGCCCGGCGCAACGTGGTATAGGCGGCCTTGCGACGTTTTTCCAAGTCCCCTTGAATCTGTTTGACCTGATTCAACAGGCGCATCAATTCCATCACAAGAATTTCGCGCTTTTGCTCCAGAAGGGTAAATCCTTCTGTAGCCATCGCCAAATCCCGTTTCAGATTCAGCTGATTACTTTTGGTTGGCGCGATATTCAGACGACTCATCAGCCATTCTCCTGAGTTGAGTGCACAGAAATCGGCTTGTCAAAATGAGCCTTGAGTTCTTCTTCACTCACTCGTAGCAATTCCGAGCGCGGCAGGATGCGTAATGCATCCCAGCCTAATTCCAGGCTTTGCTCAATCGAACGGTTTTCAAATTCTCCCTGGGAGACGACTTTTTGTTCAAAAGCTTCTCCAAATTTTATAAAGAGTTTGTCGGCGGGGCTGAGTTCTTCCTCGCCGATGATCGACGCCAGCGAGCGGATATCCTTGACTTTGGAGTAGGCTGCGAACAGCTGAGAAGCCAAGTGCGGGTGGTCGTCCCGGGTGCGTCCTTTGCCAATGCCATCTTTCATCAAGCGTGACAGGGAGGGCAGGCCGGCAACCGGGGGATAGATGCCGCGCTGGAACATCTCGCGATCGAGTACGATCTGTCCCTCCGTGATATAGCCGGTCAAATCCGGGATCGGGTGGGAAATATCGTCATTGGGCATGGTCAGAATTGGCACCTGTGTGATGCTGCCGCCGCCACCATGTAGGCGTCCGGCTCGTTCGTACAGCGAGGCCAGATCGCTGTAAAGATACCCGGGGTAGCCTTTCCGGCTGGGAATTTCACCACGAGCTGTGGCGATTTCGCGCAGAGATTCGCAATAGTTTGTCATATCCGTGATGATTACCAGAACATGCATATTTTCTTCAAAGGCCAGGAATTCCGCCAGCGACAGGGCGCAGCGCGGTGTAATCAATCGTTCGGCGGAGGGGTCATCCGCCAGGCTCAGGAACATGGCCACGTTGTTCAGCACACCACTTTGTTCAAAGGAATCAATAAAGTAGCGTGCCACATCATATTTGACGCCCATGGCGGCAAATACGATGGCAAACTCGACGTCTTCATTGAGCAGTTTGGCCTGCCGGGCAATCTGTGCGGCAATCCGGTTGTGCGGTAAGCCATTACCGGAGAAGATCGGCAGCTTCTGCCCCCGAACCAGGGTATTCATAATATCAATGGAGGAAATCCCTGTTTGGATGAAATCGCGGGGATACTCGCGTGAAAAGGGGTTGATTGGGGCGCCATTGACATCCCGTCGTTCCGAGCAGAGCGGCATCGGCAGGCCGTCTTTCGGGCGTCCCAAGCCATCAAAAACGCGTCCCAGCATTTCTTTGCTGACGGGAATCTCCATGGCGGAACCCAGAAAGCGTGTCCGGGTGCCGGCTTTGGACAGCGATTCACTGCCGCCGAAGACCTGAATGACGGCGCTGGAGCTGCTGACATCCAGAACCTGGCCGAGCCGTAGATCGCCGTTTGGAGTCTGAATTTCCACCAGTTCATCGAAAGAGATATCGCGGATTCCGTCAATGAACACCAAGGGGCCGTCGATATTGCGAACGCCCTGATATTGCAGTCCGGGCATTTTCATGGTTTCAATTTCCTTTCCAGGGCATCCAGCTGCCGCAGCAGAGTCTGTTCCAGGCCCGACATGGCCGTCGTATCCGTATTGTTGATTTCACTTTTCATGCGGTTCAGCTTGTCCAGAGCCGGCAATTCGCGTAAATCTGCCAGAGAGCCGCCCAGCTTGATGATGTTTTGCGCACGTTTACTGAAGGAAACTAGCAGACGCAGCATCCAAAGCTGCTTGGCCGGAGAACAATACATATCAATTTCATCAAAGGAATTCTGCTGCAGAAAAGCATTTTTAATGATTTCGGCGATCATCAGTGTCAAGCGCTGCTGTTCCGGGAGGGCATCCGGGCCGACCAGTTTAGCGATGCGTTGCAGATTGACTTCTTCCTGCAGGATGTCCATCAGGAAGTCCCTTTGGTTTTGCCAGTCTCGTTCCTGTCGTTTCCACCAAGTTGACGTTTCTGGCAGGTATTCGCTGTAGCTGTTGCGCCAGCTGATGGCGGGATAATGACGGGCATTGGCCAAGTCACGATCCAGAGCCCAGAAGCAGCGGATAAAGCGGCTTGTATGCTGCGTAACCGGTTCGGAAAAATCGCCGCCGGGCGGTGAGACTGCGCCGATGACGGAAACCGATCCCTCTTCTCCGGACAAGGTTTCAACGCGTCCGGAGCGTTCATAGAAACTGGCTAATCGTGCTGGCAGGTAGGCCGGGAATCCTTCATCGGCTGGCATTTCTTCGAGGCGTCCGGAGAGTTCGCGCAAAGCTTCAGCCCAGCGTGAGGTGGAGTCTGCCATCACCGCGACGTCATAACCCATATCACGGAAATATTCTGCCAGGGTAATACCGGTATAGATACTGACTTCCCGGGCGGCTACCGGCATATTTGAGGTATTGGCGATCAGAATGGTGCGTTCCATCAAAGAACGTCCCGAACGAGGATCGATCAATTCCGGGAATTCCCGCAGGACTTCGGTCATTTCATTGCCGCGTTCGCCGCAGCCGATATAAATGATGATCTGGGCTTCGGCCCATTTGGCCAAGGCCTGCTGGGTCATGGTTTTCCCGGTGCCAAAACCGCCTGGAATGGCGGCAGCTCCACCTTTGGCTATTGGGAAAAACGTATCAATCACACGCAATCCAGTCAAAAGTGGCTGGGTTAAAGGCAGTCTCTGACGTACCGGTCGCGTTTTGCGTACCGGCCAGTACTGAAAAAGCCCCAGACTCCGTTCGCCACCCTCGTCAAGCTGCACGTGGCAGATATCGGTTTCACCGTTGTAT
>JBAXYW010000102.1:0-10697 GCA_041670605.1 Lentisphaeria bacterium | reverse complement strand
CAGCCGTGAGGGAAAGTGGAAATTTCGCAAGGGCAACGGGCTGCTTTGAAAAATCTTTTCTGCTTCACCGGGCGCCAGCATATCCCGCCGTTCCATCATCTGCAACACCAGTTTTTGGCGTTGCCGGGCGCGTTCCAGATGGCGGTCGGGACGAAAAGCGTTTGGTTTTTGCGGCAGTCCGCATAAGAGCGCTGCTTCGCCGGTATTCAACTGGCTGGCAGTTTTGCCAAAATAATGCCAGGCGGCGGCTTCAATTCCGTAGAGTTTGCCGCCAAAGGGGACTCGATTCAAGTATTCCGCTAGAATTCGTTCTTTGCAATATTGCCGTTCCAGGGAGCGTGCTTGGAAGGCCTGGTGCAGCTTGCGCCACCAGGAGCGCCGCCGTCCGGGTTCTGCCAGGCCGGCCAGCTGCATGGTGATGGTTGAGGCTCCGGAGACGATCCGGTGCTGCTGCAGATTCTGTTGAAAAGCCCGCATCACCGCTTGGTAATCGACCCCATGATGGGAATAGAAATCGGCATCTTCCGCTGCCAGCGTGGCTTGAATTACCGGTTTAGAGATTTGCGACAAGGGCAGGGGCAGGCGCCATTGATAATCAAACGTACGCTCCAGAAAAAGCAATTCTCCTTGTCGGTCAAAATATTGCCGTACTGGGGTTTGTTGAGCCAAGGCCAGCATCGGGTCTGCTACCAGATAAGGCCCCAGCCACCAGACAAACATGCCCAGCAGGAACGCTGCCGCAGTGCCGCCGCCGGTAAACAGCAACAGGTATACGCAGCGACGCAGCCAGCGCGGGGAAAACCATTGCCGGCTCAAGAGGCATGTCATATCGTGATTTTTTGCTTTGCGTACCATGGGTAGGGGGGGGGGCTGGCTTGGACAAGCTGTGCGTTGCCGCCAAGGCTTAATAAATCTCCAAAAACCCCGTTGGCACGAAGGTTCCCTGTACTTCAGGATCATACATACCCTCGATACGCATGGGTGGCAAGACGAATTTTCCGCGGCTGACCGCACGCACCTGGTAGCTGATTTCACCTGAGCCGCCGCCGAGCATATCGCCGAAAAACAAGAACCGGTCATCTCGTTTTTCAATAAAAATTGCGCGCAGGTTCTGTTTAGTTCTGTTATCCGGAAGCGGTGCTGCATAGGCTCTGGTGGCGAGGAGTTCATCCTCGATTTCAAGCCCTCCGGGTAGCAGATCAATGAGGACAAGATCCTCCATTTTCCCGACTGCATTAATGCTTATTTTCACGGTCAGCAGTTGGCCCTGTTCTACTCGGGTGACTTCTTTTCCTTCCGCGGTCAGGTATTGCCGTTTGATCTCAAGGATGTCGCGACGTTCTTCAAGTCGTTGCGGAATCCCGGTGCTCAGCAATCGCACATAATAGGGAGCGGTACCGGTATTTTCCAGAACGATTTCCTGACTGCTTTCCAGGTCAAATTCCTGAATTTTTTCTGTATTGATCGGTTTTTTTATGCTGCTGCCAGCTTGCAGTGATCCAAGGGCTTTGCCGACGCCATGCTGTGCGGCAAAGGCCGCCAGCCCATAGGTCGCCCAGGCATTGATATGAGTCGTGCCCCAGCCACTGCCGTCAGTGCGCAGCGCATTTTGCAGCTCTGTTGCCAGACGAAAACAGGCCGGATGATTCGGCATGATATCCATCAGAATCGCCAGAACCATGCTCTGGCGGCAAGTTTGGTCATTACTGAAGCTGCTTGTGGCCTCGGCCTCCTGGTTCCGCCAGATCTCCCGATCCAGCACGCGGCGCAAATGCACGCTGCCTTCGGCAGCATAGCCGCCACGGATCAGTGCGGCAGCGGCCATAAAGGATGGCATATCTTCCTTCTGTTCCAACAACAGATTACGAGCTGTTTGCAGAAAAAACGAATCAGCCGTCAACGCCAGGACATAGCTTGCATAAGCTCGTTGCCAGCGCGGATTGGCCGCGTTTACTGCCTGTTGGCGCAGATACATCTTTATTTTCAGTTGGATCTCTTGATCCAGCGGATTGTCGAGGATTTTTTCAGCCGCGAACAAGAAATGAGCAGCAAAGACCGAGGCTTCCGGCATTTGCCAGGAGGATCCCGGCCACATTGCGAAAGAGCCATCGCTTCGCATCATTGCCAGAATTGCAGTGATCGCCTGTTCTGCTCTGGAACGGACTGCAGGCAGCATATTCGTGGTCAGCAAACCGGCTTTCAGCATATTGTCGAGGCCCAGAAACGGAAATGCCGTTGCTGTTGTCTGCTCCAGGCAGCCATAAGGGTAGTCATTCAACCAATCCAAGGCATCCTTGACGCCAAGCGCCGGTGATGCCGAAATTCGCAGTTTTACTGTCGGCGTTCCACGCCAGTCGGTTTGTGCGAAAGGAACTCTTACGCTTTCTCCGGCGGGGACGGCCATGTTGACTGTCATGGTAACGACTGGCACCTGGGAACGAACTGTGATCGGAAAGACGCAACGCTGGCTGCTCGAAGCAAGCTTCAGCGTGCCGACCAAGTCCCAGGAACCCAAGGTTCCTCCGGCGACGCAGGGAATTTTGATGGTGTGAGAAGCGCCCTTGGGCAAGGCGAAGGTATGTTTTGTTTCGCTTTTGGCTACCAGTGTTGACGGCAACTGGACTTCCAGCTCAGCAGTGCCATCGGGCAATTCATGATTGAAAGCCGTCAGCGTTAGCTGGAATTCATCACCGGGTGCGACTGCTCTGGGAGCCGTTGGCAGAACAGTGATGAGGTCCCGCATCAGCAATTCTTGCGCAGCGGAACCAACGCAAGTTTTGGAAACTCCGACAGCCATGATTCGCAAGGCCCCGACGTGATCGGGCAGTTGCATTTGCAAGGCTGTTTCGCCGGACGCAGGCACCATTACGGCAGGACCGATCCACAGAGCCGGCGCCTTGCCCTTGGTATCGCTCAGGTATTTTATCATTCCTTGTTGCACGCCATCGCCACCAATCCGGCTTTCGCTGCTGATCCGGATGTCGGGAAACAAGGCCGAATACATATCATAAAAAGAAAAATGACAAAAATGCCGGCCATGGAAAAATGCGAAGATGTCAGGTGTGGCATATCTGGTTAGAGCCAGAATGCCTTCATCCACAGCAAACAGCTGTACTTGGCCGGCACGGGGCTTGGCGTCAGCTCCTGTCAGTTTGATCTCGACCCGGATTTCCTCATTCGGGGCAGCTTTGGCCGGCGCCAGCAGTTCAATACTCAGGCGATTAACTGCTTGATCCAGCGACAGGCGAAGCAAGCCGAAACTTCGCGTTGCCGAGCGTCCGGGGCTGACTAGGGTTACACCGGCAAAATAGTGTGCAGTCGATACAGTAAGAGGGATAGCGATCCGGAAGCGAAAAAACCCTTTGTTCACCGTTTGCACAAAGCCATCTTCGAGGCGGCGTTCGCCTTGCGCGACATGCAGATATCCTGCTTCGGAAGCGAACAAGGTGACTTCTGCTGTATCTCCAGGTGCGTATTGCTCCCGGTCGGTAACAAAAGACAAGACATTCGGGTTCAGGCTGCGGCAGCCTCCTTCGCCCTGCCAATGCCAGAATGTCATCCGCGTATGCAGCCCATTTTTTGCTTCTGCGATCAGCTCATAACGGCCATCGCTCAGATTTTTCAGCAGCAGTTCGCCGTCACGCTCTGTCAGTTCAAGTTTCAAGGATCTAGGCACTAGGGTACGGACTTCTTCCCAGGTATATTGGCTTTCACCTTCCTTATTGACCTTCCGAACGAAATCCCAGCTGAGCTTAAACAACTGCAGATTCAAAGGGAGCGCTTCGACTGGCACTTCCTCTTGTGCTGTCCAGGCAAGGCGACGAAATTGCAGCTGCACCGTATCTTTGCGTGTGGTCTCGCTGTTTTCATGACGAATGCCAAGATAATATGGGGTTGGATGGCATAGTACCGTCATGCGTTCGCTTACGCCGCGCCCGCCGGGTTCGCGTACCGTCGCTTCAGCCAGTAGAGACACTGGAGAAAACGCCTGGCCGCCAAGCGCAGCAAAACCGGGATAAACTAATGAGCCGGCACCATTTAGGTCGATATTTCGCTTTTCGTACGTTTTCCCGGGCAGAAAACGGTCTTGGTCGCCGACCTGGTAGTCGCCCCAATGGGGGGGATGTTGAGCCAGAGCGGTAAAAACCCGGAAATCGCATTGGCTCCGGGTTACTGCTTGTCCGAAGTAGTACATGGCCGACACCTGGCAGGCAAGGATGTCTTCCGGAACAAGGGATGTTTTCTCGCTTTCCAATCGGACTTTGATTCGGTCTGGGACATAGGAGGCGACCATGAACTCGCTTTGTCCCCAGATTGTTTTGTCGTCAATCCCGCAACGGACGGAGTATTTGCCTGTCCTGGCATTGGCCGGGATTTTTACTGGTAGGGTGGCAAATCCATACGAGTCCGTGGCAATCCGTTCGGTGATGAAAATGCTTCCCATCGGGTCGCAGACTGTTAATTGGCAAAGGGTGGTAACTGCCACGGTCGAGGCTTCCTTTCTTTCCCGGGTATAAAGCGAAACAGTCATGGTCTCCCCTGGGCGGCAGACTCCTCGTTCCGTGTAGACAAAAGCTTCCGGACCCTCGACAAAAGGCAGGCCATCATTAACAAAGACGGATAAATCATGCTGATGACTGCTGTTCAGCAGCATATAAGTCGCATCCGTTCCGCTTCGGACGACGACGATGTCTGGAAAATCTTCTTCATCATCAAACTGTGGTAAAAACTCCATTTTTACCATTCCCGAGGCATCGCTTTTGCCGTTTGCCACCGGCTGATTCTTCTTGCTGACTACTTGTACATCCGCTTCTGCCACTGGAGCGCCAGTGCTCAGGTTACGAATCAAGACTTGGCAGCGTCTTCCGGGAAGGTCGACTACCATGGTCAGTCCCAGATCGCTCAGAATCACGTCTACGCGATCGTAGGTATTCATGTCCGCGTCCCTGACCAGCACGCTGTAAATGCCGCAACCGTCTTCCCCTAACAAATCGGTCAAGTCAAGATCAAGCAATTGTTCGCAATTTTTGACGCTGTCGATTTGTTTTTCGATTGTCTTGAGCTTGCGTTGGTGATCCATCCAGTTATAACCGAGTCCTTGCCTGAGGGCGAGATTATTCTCATAGGCCTTGTACAACGTTATATAAACCCGGTTGAGATTTGTTATACTCAGCGGCAGGTGCCAATTAGCAGCCTGTTCTTTCCCCTTGCCGGACGGATAATACGGGCCGCTGGTCAAAAAACGCACTTTTGGCGAAAGGGGAGGAATTTTGATATTAAACACCATGTCATTCTGAATGACTTCACCAATTGAGCTGGAGACTCCGCGGCGGATGGTCAGCTCGTACATCTGCTCCGGCTGAAAGGAGCCGCTGAAATCCCATGCATTCGGATAACTGCGTCCCAACTCAAGATTTTTGACTTCGGGAGACAAGCGGACATTTGCCGCCAAGGGAAAATCAACGCTACCTTTGGTGGCAAATTGAACGCAGATTTGGTCATCATACTGCGAATGGTATACCTCACAAACCAATAGTGGTGGAGCGGCAGCAGCGGAATTCCTGTTGTCCGCTGTAGTGACGGAATTGATTTTTCTGTCGGCTTCCGTTGCGGCGTTGGCCTCGGCTGATGTTCCCTTTTCTTTGCTGACCAGCGATGTTTCCTTTTCTTTGCTGACCAGCGCGGTATTTTGGTCACCGCTATGCCGCCACAAGGCCGGCGGCTGTGTTCGCTCTATAGCTTGGCGGGTCGGATCGAATTCCCGTCGTAACAGAAAGATATTCACTGATAATGAGATTCCACATAAAACGGCCAGCCCCCCGAGAAAAAACCACAGCGTTTTCATTTCCCCCCCTACTGAATAACTTGAATACAAATACTACGGCTTCATGCCAGGTGTCAACCACATAGCCAATAACCATGACTATAATTTGCTGGGAAATTTGCTTATTGCAACCTGCCAGGAATGTTTTCTTTCGTTTTTTTGATAATAAAAAAACGAGGCAGAATGGTGGGTTGGAAGTAACAGGTGGACAGGCAACCGGAGCTTCCAGCTCCGGATCCGCTCCAGCTCCCGGCGGTCGCAAGCGACCGCCAACAGAACGGGAGATGTGCCATTTCGTTTTTTCTGCAGAACCTTTCCTATTCGCCGGTTTCTTGTTGAACAGAGCCGTCTCGCGGCAAATTTCCGAGTTTTGTGGAACGAAAACGAACCACGATACTGGATGCCGGCGAGGGCGCCTATTGGCGTTAACTTAAAATATATCTGGGGTGTGAAACGAATCCTTGAGGTGTCTCTACAGGGCACAATAATAATCATGCATTCCTACCCCAGGCGTTGTGCCCGGGGCTAAGATGAAGCTGCTCCTCCAGGGCTGGCAAATAGACAAGCAAGCATTTGTAGTTTAAGCACCTGAATGAGGATATTGCTGCAAATCATGGCTGTAGATCAAAAAGGCCTCTGTCCGGGTAACAATTGTACAGGCAAAGGACTTGTCACCACAGGACAAGCTGGAATAAAGTGTGACCTTGTTTTGAACCACCCCAAAAGGAAGATTTTTTTCAGAATCGAAGATTTGGATCTCTGACATTGCTTTTATAAAATTAGTTCCAGGGGAACCGTTTGCTAATTCGTATTAATTACCTCTCCAGTTTTGTCAGAAACGGCTCCACTCTGGCTTCATGGTGAAACAATCACGGATGGTTTTTGCATCGAATTTAGCCGTGCGGTCATAGTTGTAAATACCATTTTGCTCTTGTTCGATATCGGTAAGCTGCGTATAGCAATAGCCGGATACACGGGGGTGTGTTACAAGAAATTTTGTGAGAGAGACAATCCGTTGTTCTGTCTCTTCCTGGGATAGTTTATCGCGATTGTAGCCCCAGCTGTTGTCGGCAAAGGCTTTGTGTCCTTCGGGCAGATAGCTCACGCCGCCGTATTCATCCACGATATATGGTTGTCCGTTCCAGGCAACTGTTTCCAAATCCGGCTTAAATATATAGACTGGTTCTTGGTTTACCTGTTCGGCGAGAGCTTCCACAGTCTGTGCATAGGTATGAATGGTCCAGAAATCGGTTTTGACATGAATATAGCCGGATGTGTCATTTACCGGGCGGCTGGGATCCAGACGCCGGGTCAGGTCGTAGATGTCCCGAATAAAACGTCGGTGTTCTTCAAGATCATAGAAGGCTCGGGTTTCATTGAACGGCGTCCATGCAACAATGGATGGATGATTCATATCCCGTTCCAGAACAGCACTCCATTCCGCAAAATAATCTCGGAAACTCAAGTTGTAATCCGGATTTGTCGGACGGAAATGCTGCCAGAAACTCATGCCCCAGTCGGGAAATTCCGCCCAGGTAAGATAGCCCATACGATCCGCCCAGTAATGGAAACGTTCAGCAAAAATTTTCTGATGCAGGCGTGCTCCATTGAATCCGGCTTTCATGGAAAGTTTGATATCCTGCCGAAGAGCATCATCGTTGGGCGCAGTCCAAAGACCATCCTGATAAAATCCCTGATCCAACACGAAACGGCAGAAAAATGGCTGATTGTTCAGATAGAAACGATCTCCCTCAATGTGCACTTTGCGCAGTCCAGCGTAGGAGAAAACCTCATCGAGTACAATGCCGTTTTCATCTTTTAAGGTATACTGGATGTCATACAAAAATGGCGTTTCCGGATTCCATTCTTTCGGTTGGGCGAGTTTGATTGTTACAGCACAGCTGTCATTAGCATTTACGGTGCTGGAAGCCACTTTGTTCCCCTGATCATATGCGCTAACTGTCAGACGCAAGCCGCGGCGGGAGGCATGAAAAGTCGGGATAAAGGAAAAAGCTCTGTTATCATAATCCGCTACAATCCGGCAGGTCTTCAGGGCGCACGGATCCACCGCTTCCATCCAGACTGTCTGCCAGATTCCGGTGGTTCGCGTATAACTGCATCCCTTCGACTGGTGCCATGGACTCTGTTTCCCCATGGCTTGAAGTCCACTGCGAAGATCATCCTCCACCTGGAGCACCAGATTATGCGAGCCGCCTGCCTGAACAAATTTTGTCAGGTCTATGGTAAACGGCGAAATGCCTCCGGTATGACGTCCGACTTCCGTACCATCCACATAAATGATGCATTTGTAATCTACGCCGCCAAAATGAAGCAGAATCTTTTTTCTCGCCCACGGGATGGGAATTTTCACGTTACGCTGATACCACATCATCTCAATGAAATCCGTATATCCCACGCCGGAAAGTTTGCTTTCCGGACAGAATGGTACCTTAATTTTCCCCTCAAAGCATTCTGCGGCTTCCCACCCTTTTTCCCCGCCGCTGCGGGAAAAATCGAAGGCATAACTCCATTCTCCGTTGAGGTTGATCCACTCTTTCCGTTCAAACTGAGGACGGGGATACTCGTTATGAGGTTGATTCATGATAAAACCTTCTTATCTATGCTTTGATTTTTTTCTGTGTTCTTCTGTAAATTATAATCTTTTTTTTAATATTTGCCACTAGTAATAAATGATAAATATGAGGAATATCATCATCATGTTGATCTGGAAAGAGACCCTTTTATATGCGGGGGAGTCAATTCCGTTGTTTGCTTTAGAAGCGGAAGAGCTCGCCGTCTTGTTCGCTGGACTTGAGCATACCAAGCCCGACGCGGGCGGCAGCCAGCCCCTCTTCAAGTGTGGTTTGACGCGGTCTGCCGTCGGCGATCATATTCACAAAGGCTTTCGCCTGCTGAAGCTGTGCGCTTTCGTTTTCTCTGAAGCTGACCTTGACATCGATCGTTTCATCTTGGTTGTATAGTTTGAGTGTCTGGTAATCCGTGATTGCAGTATATTCGTCGCCATAGATTTCCATTGTGTCATAATGGACACCATAGCGCTGGTAGGATGATTCGATGCCGCAGATCACGCCATTCCGATAGGCGAGCGTCGCATTTACATAATCGACCGGCAGCACTTCCTTTGGCACGGTTTTTTCCAGCATTAGGGCGCGCGCGGATGTCGATTCAGCTTCGCCAAAATACCAGTTAAGCAGGTCGATGTAATGGGTGACCATGTCAAAAGTCGTGCCGCCGGATTTTTCGTAACTGGCAAAATAATCATTCCAGTCGCGCGAATATCTCGCATTACTGAAGTTGACTTTGACAAAACGCACCTTGCCAAGGCGCCCGCACTCAATCATTTCCTTGAGGCGGATACAGGCTGGAATGTGTTTGCGATGATGCCCAATCATCACGTTGCTGCCGGATTTCGCTACCGCATCGCGAAGAATTGACGCCTCTTCCAATTTGCGGATGGCAGGTTTTTCGCAAAAAACAGCTTTTACTCCGGCGTCGAGTGCGGCCAGAATGCTTTCACAATGTTGATAGCAATAATTGCAGATGACGACCCCGGCAATGGTTTTGTCGGCAAGCAACTCTTCACGGGATGTGCAGTTCTTTTCAAAACCGTATTTTTGCACAAATTCCTTGTTTTTGTCCTGAAGAGGGTCATAAACACCGGCAAACTCGACGTTGTCAAGCCGTTTGAGCTGGGCGGCCATACTGTTGGCCATGCGCCCGGCTGCCAGGAAGGAAATACGATGTTTTTTCATGTTCTTTCTCTGGGGATGTTATTTAGTGTAGTGTTGAAGTATCTAAATTGGCAAGAGGATTGTTAGAATGAATTTTTTCCGGGG
The DNA here is from genome assembly GCA_041670605.1 of Lentisphaeria bacterium. Taxonomy (GTDB): domain Bacteria; phylum Verrucomicrobiota; class Lentisphaeria; order Oligosphaerales; family Oligosphaeraceae; genus JAQVUB01. Next base: position 1,016 of record JBAXYW010000102.1, on the reverse strand, counting down.
CTTCCGGTTGCGGGGTAATGCGGTTCACAACCATCTCAGTAGGGGCTGCCCAGCGGATTGCGTTGCCGATGACTTGGAGAATGATCGGGTCATGGAAAATCGGGAAGGTTTCATGTCCCGGCGAAAAATAGAAGATTTTGCCGCGGTCGCGTTCAAAAGCAACTCCGCTGCGAAACACATTGCCGCCCTCAAACCAGGACATGAAGATGAGTTTGCCGTCCTGCGGAATATCAAAGGGTTCACCGTACATCTCATGATGTGGGATGACAAAAGTTTCCGGGATGTTCCGGGCAATGGGATGTGCTGGTGAAACAACCCAGAGGCGTTCTTTCTCTCCTATTTCACGCCAGCGCAGTCGACACGCAGTGCCCATTAAACGGCGAAAAATCTTGGAAAGATGCCCCGAATGCAACACGATCAGCCCCATGCCTGAAAGCACCCGCTGCTGAATTTTGTCCACCAGTTCATCCTTGACTTCTGCATGGGCACAATGTCCCCACCAGATCAAGACATCGGTCGTATTCAGGATCTCTTCTGGAAGTCCCTGTTCGGGTTGGTCCAGCGAAACGGCTCGCAAAGCTAGGTCGTCCGCTGCCAGATTGTTCGCCAGAGTTTTGTGCAAACCTTCAGGATAGTACTTGCGGATCAAGTCTCCAGCTGGCGTCATCGTCCGCTCGTGCTTGAATTCGTTCCAAATCGTAACATTAATTCTGCTCATGAATAAGTTTACCCTTTTTCGTGTGAATTTCCCTGAAAACGGCGGTCGCAAGCGACCGCCCACAGAACACCGGTGGTGCACAAGTGATCGCCCACAGAATGCCGGTGGAGCACAAGTGATCGCCCGCAGAACACCGGTGGGGCACAAGTGCTCGCCCACAGAATACCGGTGGGGCACAAGTGCTCGCCCACAGAACACCGGTGGGGCACAAGTGCTCGCGCGCAGAACACCGGTGGAGCACAAGTGATCGCCCGCAGAACACCGGTGGTGCACAAGTGATCGCCCGCAGAACACCGGT
>JBAXYW010000101.1:0-10746 GCA_041670605.1 Lentisphaeria bacterium | reverse complement strand
CGAATTCTCGCAAAGCAGTTTTTCCGTTGCCGCTGGCACTGTAACTACTAGGTTCTCATCCATATTAACTTCCGAGTTATAAACTGCCATATCAGGATGTTTGTTCGCAAACGCTTTAAATCCATTAAATCTGTTTATAAAAAAATCACTTTCAAATCCCAAGTCTCTGGAAATCATTCCCACTTTGCGATGTCCCATTTTATACAGGTATGCTGCTGCTTGATAACCGCCATTGTAGTTGTCCGTTCCGATGGTATTATAATTTTGCGACGAATCATTCAGCTTTATTACCTTCTCCCGCCCAAAAGCGGTTTCAATCTCTTTGATTTCATTTTCATCTGATAATTCCGATAATACCATTACGTCCGGCTTGAAACCGAGTTCCGCCAACTGTTCCGGTGAATTTACAAAATGTACCGAACAGCCACTCGGCTGGAGCAGCTGCCTGATCCTTGCCAATACCTTCAAGTAGTAGGGATTGCTCATCGTACTGATGTGAAGATAAAAGATAACATTCTTCTGAAAAAGCGGATTGCCGAGTGCTGCTTTATTTACAAACACACATTTCCCTTTGTGTCCTTGAATATAATTATGACTTTTCAGGCGATCTAAAACTTTTTTAACCGTACAGTGACTTACATCGTACTGAGCACATAACTGCATGATAGTGGGTAGACGGTCTCCAAGTAGCCCTTCGCAAATGCTGCTTTTAAGTGCATCATAAAGTTTAACAGAGCTTGTCACTTTTTTCCCAAGAGAAACCATTTTAACTATTTCCTTAAGCTTTTCATACTTAGCTAGCCTTGTTTATATTATATATCTTTTTTTCACAATGTCAATCGCTCTGATAAAAACACCAGAAATCTTGTAAATAGTGTAAATAGAAAAAGTAAACGCACCACTTGAAATGCTATCAGGTGCATTTAATCTGACAAATGTGTGTTTACTTATTCAAGTGACGATCAGAAAATCAGCAAAGAGTTTGTTCCATTTCCCGTCAAGGGTGAAATTATTACTCTTCTGGGGTGTCAAAATGAATCAGGGTCTGCATCATCGCTTTCGCAAGATGCAGACCCTGATTTTTTATGACTGGAAAGTCCGTGGAGCCTTTGCTCGACTATAAGAAACTCCACTATACTTATTTATTTGATTGCTGCTTTGAGTTGATCAAGAAAATCACCAGGTGCGCCGACGATTTTGCCGATTTCTTTACCCTGTGCATCCAATATGAGCGAGGTGGGAAAACCACGAACGCCAAATTTTTCTGCTAATTTCCGGTTTTTGTTCAGAAGTTCTTCCGGCATTTTAGCTTTCGGGGAAGGAGAATCCAGATAAAGCAGGATCAGTTTATCGGCGGCGACTTCTTTAAATTTGCCGGTTTCCAGGACATCGGCCTTGAGTTTTTTACACCAGCCGCACCAATCCGAACCGGTAAACAGCACATAAAGCTTTTTCTGGCCGATTTGGGTGGCTTTCAAGGCCGTATCAAAGTCATCATACCAGCCTTTTGGGGTGGTTGGACCGCTGTTTGGAATGATGGTTTCCTGGGCATTGCAGAAGGCGATGCTCAGCAGGAAAAGTGCTGAAAAAGCGAAAACAATTCGTTTTGTAAACATGTTGTACTCCTTACAGGTGTCAGGTGAAAAGTTATTATTCAATAGCGGGACTTCGCTGTCGCGCTTACTTTTTAAGATAATTCCGGGAGGCTGTTTTTACAAGTTTTATTTTGTTTGCTAAAGAGGCTTTGCCAATTTGCAGCGATCTGTATTTGCATGTCTGCTGCACGTAAACCGCGCAGTTCGGCGATTTTATGGATGACTTCGGTGACCATCCAGGGACGGCTTTCTCCGTTTCGGCAGGACTGAGGGGGCAGGTCCGGGCAATCCGTTTCGGCCAGAATTCGATCCAGCGGGGGATAACAGGCCAGTTGCTGTAAACGGTGCGATTCCGGCCAGGTCAGTGGGCCGCAGAAGGAAAGGTAGAGGCCGTGATCCAAGGCTTGACGGGCGATCTCTGGGCTGGCATTGAAATGGTGACAAACTCCAGTCAGCAAAGGCAGGTGCAATTCTTTTAGCAACGAAAAGAAATCCGGCCAGGATTTGCGATTATGAAGAATCACCGGTAACTGCAGACGTTGGGCGAGAAGCAATTGTTCGCTCAGAGCACGTCGTTGTGCGCTGGCATGTTCCCGACCATTCTGAAAATCTAAGCCGATTTCCCCAATGGCCAGAATTTTTGCCGGGGGAGGGGCATGCAGCAGCTTTTCCTCTAAAAGTGCGAGGGTGCCTGCCTGCCAATTTTGGCTGAAAAAAGGGTGTACTCCGAGGGCGGCATAAAGCTTTGGATGTTGAGCAAGCTCCAGAACGGTATCCCATTCGTCAACCTGGGCGGCGTTTACCAGTACCGCCTGCATGCAGGCTTCGCAACGCTGTAGAATTTCCGGTAAAACGGGTCGCAAGCGTTGATCCGCCAAATGGGCATGAATGTCATACAGGCCTGGAGGAAAAGGGAATTCGGGGAATGTAAATGACATACTGAAAAGGCTCTTCTTTTAAAAAGGTCTGAAGTTCGGACTCCATCTATACTTTAACACGTCGACTATTTTTTTGTTTTTTTGCAGGAAAAGAGAAGGTCGTTGGTTGTAAAAAGTCGAAGAGAGATTATTGTATTAAACAGACCCGGGAATGTTGGGATTTTAGTGTGTTTTTATGGTAGGATACCCAAGTGGCCAACGGGGGCAGACTGTAAATCTGCTAGCTTTGCTTTCCATGGTTCGAATCCATGTCCTACCACCATATTATAGCCCGAACCGGCGTTGCTGGTTCGGGTTTTTTATTGACCGTTCAAAGGTAGAAAAGTAGTCTTATGCCGGAGCAGTTTTTACTGAGTTTTCCCAAAGTCCATACGCAGAAAAAAAAGCAGAGCCGGCGCAATCTTTTACGCCTTGGGGTGCTGAAATGGTTGTATGAAACAGGCGCTCCGGATGGTGTTGCTTTTGATGTGACGACTCGGTTGGTCGGGATGAAGGCGGATCTGGTGGCCTCTTGGCATGCCCCCCAGCGCCAGAAAAAATTAAAGATGTCGTTGCTGGTACCGCAGCGGATTATGATGGTTCTTTGCGCCGAGACCCGCAGCGAATGTTGGCCGGAATGCGCTCATCCCGAGGAGATTCTGAAGGAAATTGCTAAATTGCGCCAAGAAATGCAGGCGGTTGAAAGGGATATTCGCAGTGCGGAACCGCATCTGCTCGATAACAATGTTCTTTTTGAAGAATTTGCCGTTTGGAATTACGGGAAGTCAAAAAATTCTGTTTATCAGCAACTGCGCGGGCGTTTGCGCAGTCTTGAAAGTAGTCTTTATAAAGGCACCCGCCTGGAAAAAATAGCCCGTTTGGGGCTGGCGGATGAATTGTATCTGGCTGTACCGAAAAATGAGATTCATCCGCAGGAACTGATTCCGGAATGGGGGTTGCTGGCGGTAGCAAAGGATTTACAGGTTGAAGTCTTGCGTTTATCGGAACGACATTCGGCGCTGCCGGAGGCCAGAATGCACTTGATTCAGAATATGCTCAACGCTTCGCAGGGACAGAACCTGCAGTCTCAGGGCTTTCAGGTACTCAATAACGGCAGTATCCGTTTTGTCAGTTTACCACGTTGTCGCAAATTACCCTATTCTCCAGAGTTATGAACTCCGGAATCCACGTTTTAGGCTTGGTGCGTTGCCAGCGGTGTTGCCTTGTTGGTGACTTTTTTTTGTTTCAGATAATACGTCCATTTTCTCAACGGAGCGCTCTATGATTCTTGACTGCGTGGAAAATTTCTTTTGCTATCAGGCGATGCACCCCGGTTTTCGAACGGCAGCGGAATATCTTTTCCGGACGGATTTGCAGCAGCTCCCAACGGGTCGCCACGAAATTGATGGGGATCGTTTATATGTTAATGTCATGGAAGTCGATGCTCATTCCTGTGCGGATGCGCAATTGGAATATCATCGCAAATATATCGATTTGCAGCTTGTTCTGACTGGGGATGAAACGATGGGCTGGACAGCTTTAAAGGACTTGCCGTCAGAGACTCCTTTTGATCAGGAAAAGGATTATGCTTTGCTGAAAGGACCGGTCACGGCCTGGTTTCCGGTCAAGCCTGGGTGTTTCGCTTTGTTTTTTCCACAGGATGCGCATGCTCCCTGTTGCGGGCAGGGGAAAATTCGCAAGGCAGTGCTGAAAATTCTTTTCTGAAAGCGTCTCAACATTTCAGGAAAACGCGGCGGTAATATTTCAGTTCGTCGATGGATTCGCGGATATCATCGAGTGCCCGATGGCTTTCTTTTTTGCTGAATCCTTCACTTAATACTGGTGTCCAGCGTTCGACCAGAATTTTCAGGGTACTGACATCCAAGTTGCGGTAGTGAAAGAAACTTTCCAGCCGTGGCATATGCTGATACAGAAACCGCCGATCCTGGCCGATGCTGTTACCGCAGATTGGGCTGCCATTTTCCGGCACATACTGCTGGAGGAAATTTATCGTGAGCTGTTCAGCCTCCGGTTCATGAATCCGGCTTTTCCGAACCCGCTCCAGCAGCCCGGACTGGCTGTGGTGCGTCTGATTCCATTCGTCCATCCCGGCAAGAATTTCTTCCGGTTGATGGATCGCCAGGATGGGTCCCTCGCTAAGAATGTTCAACTCATTGTCCGTGACAATACTGGCAATTTCAAGAATTTTATCACTTTCCGGACGTAAGCCGGTCATTTCCAGATCAATCCAAATCAGATTTCGTGCGTCAGTCACCAGGGACTCCTTTCCTTTACAATAATAAAAATGCTGTTATAATCTAATTGTCTCGGCGATGTACTGCAACTGTGAAATCTGAAAAACTTAAAACAATGCTTTGTCATGCGCTTCCTTTTAAATATCGGTAATAGTAATACTCAGGTTGCCAGAGAGCTTGCCTGCGGCGGCCTCGAATTGACGGCAATCTTGCCCACCTCGCAAATCGAGCGGCTTGGTTGCGTTGATTTCTTGGAACAGGAAACGGAGAATTGGCAGGCTGTGGCGGCATGCGTTGTGCCGTCTGTGCAAAAAAAACTGCAAAACAGATATCCCGGAAAGATCCTTTTTCTTTCGGCTGCATCCTATCCTGACATTGATTTTTCCTTTTATGATATTCAGACGCTGGGTGCGGATCGTATTGCCAATGCCGCTGCTGCGCGGGCCTTAAAGATTGGCGCTGTCCTGGTAGTGGATTGCGGTACTTGTATTACCACCGAGGCGATCGATGGCAATGGGGTTTTCCGGGGCGGCGCCATTTTGCCCGGTCGAACCATGCTGAGGCGCAGTCTGGCAGCATTTACTGCCCAATTGCCGGAAATTCCTCTGACTGAAGAGTGCCCGTTGCCACTCGGAAAGACAACGGTTCAGGCTATTGCCGCCGGAGTCGACCTCGGAGTGATTGGAGCAGTTCGGGAAATTATCGCAAAAACCAAACAGGAACCGGCACTCGCTCACTGCCGGGTCATCGTGATAGGAGGAGATGCGGCCTATTTTGTTGCCAATATCTCTGAGCTGGAACCTGGCACCCCTCATTTTACCCTACAGGGAATCCGCCTGGCTAAAGGTTGAACTGTGACAACTTGTCCCAGTGCGACATGCGCCTGCCCGTTTTCTGACACAACCGCAAAAATATCCAAGGAACAGATTTTTTTTTCAAGCCTGCAAAATATTTGTTGCACATAAAGCAGTTACAGATCTTTGCCGTGGCTTTATCAGCGGTCCTGGCAGGTAAGAAATCCGCTGAAACGCTATCAGCAAAAGTTGGCATGCCTTTTGCTAAATATTCAAACGAACATTGTTTTTTTTGTATTAACAGTAGCGTTTCGACGCATTTAAGAAAGGCAGGTAAAAATATGAGCAAAATTTTAGGCATTGATTTAGGGACGACGAATTCCTGTATGGCGGTGATGGAAGCCGGGGAGCCGGTGGTCATTCCGAATGCGGAAGGTAGTCGTACGACGCCTTCGGTGGTTGCATTTACCAAGAATGGAGAACGTCTGGTTGGGGCTCAGGCCAAACGCCAAGCGGTGACCAACCCCACGCAAACCATTTTTTCGATCAAGCGTTTTATGGGGCGTAAATTCAGTGAAGTTCAGCGGGATCTTCATTTGGTTCCCTATAAGCTGGTGGAAGGTAAAAATGGTGATGCCCATGTGCAGATTGCTGACAAGAGTTATTCTCCTCCAGAGATTTCAGCGATGATTTTGCAGAAGTTGAAAACGGATGCGGAGGCTTATCTTGGGGAAGCCATTACAGAAGCTGTGATTACGGTTCCGGCCTATTTCAATGACAGCCAACGTCAGGCGACTAAGGATGCCGGTCGGATTGCCGGTCTGGAAGTCAAGCGGATCATCAACGAACCTACCGCCGCGTCGCTTTCTTATGGTCTGGATAAGAAAAAAGATGAGAAGATCGCGGTTTACGATCTGGGCGGCGGTACCTTTGATATTTCCATTCTGGAACTCGGGGATGGTGTTTTTGAAGTCAAGGCTACGAATGGCGACACCCATCTTGGCGGCGATGATTTTGATGATGCGGTCATCCATTGGTTGGTCACTGAATTCAAACGCGAAAATGGAGTTGACCTGCGTCAGGACCCAATGGCTCTGCAGCGCCTCAAAGAAGCGTCTGAAAAAGCCAAATGCGAATTGTCCAGCAGTGCAACAACGGAGATCAATCTGCCGTTTATAACCGCCGATCAAACTGGTCCCAAACATTTGACCCAAACTTTGACTCGGTCAAAACTCGAACAGTTGACCGAAGAATTGTCCAACCGTTCCATTGCACCCTGCCTGAATTGTTTGCGAGACGCGAATCTTTCGGCTTCTGAGATTGACGAAGTGATTCTGGTTGGCGGTATGACCCGGATGCCGAGAATTCAGAAACTGGCGGAAGAGACTTTCAAAAAGATGCCCAACAAAGGTGTGAATCCTGATGAAGTCGTTGCTGTTGGCGCGGCTATTCAGGGTGGTGTTTTTAAGGGCGAAGTCAACGATGTCATTCTGCTGGATGTCACGCCGTTGTCTCTTGGGATCGAAACGCTTGGCGGCGTGTTTACCCGTCTGATTGAACGTAATACCGCCATTCCGACAAAGAAAAGCGAAATTTTCAGTACGGCAGCGGACAGTCAGCCTTCGGTTGATATTCACGTTCTCCAAGGGGAACGTCAGATGGCCTCTGCCAACAAGACCATTGGGCGTTTTCGTCTGGATGAGATTCCCTCTGCTCCGCGCGGAGTTCCTCAGATTGAAGTAACTTTTGATATTGATGCGAACGGGATTCTGAATGTTTCCGCAAAGGATTTGGGAACTGGTAAGGAACAGAAGATCACCATTACAGCGAGTTCGGGGCTTACGGAAGATCAGATCAAGCAGATGGTGAATGATGCTCAAGTGCATGCTGATGAAGACAAGAAGCAGCGCGATCAGATTGATACGAAAAACAGCGCGGAATCGCTGATTTATCAGACCGAACGTCAGCTCACGGAACAGGGCGAAAAAATTCCTGAAAATATCAAGAAGCCGATTGAAGAGGGGATTGGCAAACTGAAAAAAGCGGTGGAAGCCAATGATATCGAGCAGATGAAAGCGGTGATGAAAGAGATTGAGGGCAATATGCATGCGTTTGCCCAGGAACTCTACAAAAATGTGAATCCGCAAGGTGCTGCCGGTGGGGCAGAGTTTGATCCCAACCAGTTTGCCGAACAGATGAAAAATCAGGCGGGTTCTGCCGACCATTCGGATCAGGGCAAATCGGATGACGGCGAGGTGATTGACGTGGAAAGCAAATAAGTGCAGCAGTACGGAGGCTCTGGCCGGCGAAATTTGGCCAAAGCTCTCCTTTCATATTGCAGTTGGAATCCGGGATTTGTCCCGTAAGTCGAGAAACCAAAAAAAGAAAGGAAGAAGAAACATGGCAGTAATTAAACCTCTGGGTGACCGTGTTCTCGTGGAAGCGATCGAAGATCAGGAAGAAATGAAGGGTGGTATTTTCATTCCTGATAGCGCAAAGGAAAAACCGCAGCAGGCCAAAGTCATCGCCGTCGGTCCTGGCAAATATGATGATAACGGCAAACTGCAGAAGCCTGAAGTCGAAGTCGGAGATATCGTTCTGACCTCCAAATACGGCGGCACCGAAATCAAAATTGACGACAAGGAATTCAAGATTCTCAATTCCAGCGATATTCTCGCGAAAGTCTGCTGAACGAATCGTTCGTAAAAGAAGTAAACTAATCATTTCAGGAGAAATTCAACATGGCTGCAAAGCAAATTCAATATGACAACGCTGGGCGTCAAGCCCTTTTGGCTGGTGTCAGCGCCCTCAGCAAAGCGGTAAAAACCACGCTGGGTCCCAAAGGACGTAACGTCATTATCGACAAGAAATACGGTTCTCCGACGGTCACCAAGGATGGGGTTACTGTTGCCAAGGAAATCGAACTGCAGAATCCCTTTGAAAACATGGGTGCTCAGGCGGTCAAGGAAGTCGCCAGCAAGACGAATGACAATGCTGGTGATGGTACAACGACTGCTACCCTTCTTGCCGAAGCGATTTTTCGTGAAGGTCTGAAAAACGTGACTGCGGGTGCCAGCCCGATCGCTTTGAAACGCGGGATTGACAAAGCTGTTACCGCGATGGTGGAAGAATTGGAGAAGATGGCAGTTCCAGTGGAAGGGCGCGCTCAGATCGCCCAGATCGCTTCGATTTCCGCCAACTCCGAAGTCGGAATTGGGGAAATTCTGGCTGATGCGATGGATAAAGTCGGCAAAGACGGCACCATTACGGTTGAGGAAGCCAAAACCATCGAGACGACTTTGGATGTAGTGGAAGGCATGCAGTTTGACAAGGGCTATCTGTCCCCCTATTTTGTTACCAATTCCGAAGCGATGGAAAGCGTTCTTGAGGACGCTTTGGTTCTGATCCATGAAAAGAAGATCAGCAGTCTTCAGGATATGCTTCCTCTTTTGCAGAACGTTGCCAAACAGGGCAAACCCCTGTTGATCATTGCCGAAGATGTGGATGGTGAAGCGCTGGCCACTCTGGTTGTCAACAAGTTGCGTGGCACCCTGAATGTCTGTGCTGTCAAGGCTCCTGGTTTCGGGGATCGTCGGAAAGCGATGTTGGAAGATATCGCTGTTCTGACCGGTGGTAAATGCATTACTGAAGACCTCGGCATTAAACTTGAGAATGTCAAAGTCGAAGATCTCGGCAAAGCCAAGCGCATTGTTGTGGACAAAGAAAATACCACGATCGTTGAAGGCGCCGGCGAAGGCAGTGCCATCGCTGCTCGGGTCAACCAAATTCGTCGTCAGATCGAAGAAACGACTTCGGATTATGATCGTGAAAAACTGCAGGAACGTCTGGCCAAATTGGCCGGTGGTGTGGCGGTTATTCACGTGGGTGCTGCCACGGAATCCGAAATGAAGGATAAGAAAGCACGTGTTGAAGATGCTCTGCATGCTACCCGTGCTGCCGTTGAAGAGGGCATCGTTCCCGGCGGTGGTGTTGCCCTGATCCGTGCTGCAGATGTTCTGGATAAGCTGGAGCTTTGTGGTGATGAAGCCACGGGTGTGGATATCATCAAACGCGCGATTACTGAACCGTTGCGCCAGATCGTCATCAACGCCGGGTGCGAGGGCTCCATCGTGGTGATGAAAGTTAAGGAAGGCAAAGGCAATTTTGGTTATGACGCCCAGAACGATGAGTATGTTGATATGCTCAAAGCTGGCATCATCGACCCGAAAAAAGTTGCCCGTTGTGCTCTCCAATATGCCGCATCCGGTGCCAGCATGTTGCTGACCACCGAATGCATGATCTGTGATCTCCCAGAAGAGAAAAAAGACATGCCCGCTGGCGGCGGCGGCGGCGGCATGGGCGGTATGGGCGGCATGGGCGGCATGGGCGGCATGATGTAAGTCGTCAGCTCGATACAGAGGGTTTGAAACCCTGACATAGAACCCCGTTTGACAACACGTCAAACGGGGTTTTTCATTCCTGGAAGCCGGAAGAGGGCCAAATAGGATACGCACAGAACGATTTTGAGGACGTAAAAAACAAAAAAAAACGTGTTTTTTATTTTGCCAGACAAGTATTTTACTGAATGCATTTGAAAATGCTATGAATCAACAGTATATTAATAGTTCAAATTTTCTTTAAGGTTCATACCCGTTATACACAAGTAGGAAAGAAACTGATGCCGACGATCAATCAACTGGTTCGAAATGGACGCAAAGTGAAACCCCGTAAGAGTCGTGTTCGTGCACTGTCTCAGTGTCCGCAGCGCCGTGGGGTTTGTCTTCAGGTTACGACTCGTACTCCGAAGAAACCGAACTCTTCTTTGCGCAAGATTGCCCGGGTTCGTTTGACCAATGGTCAGGAAGTAACCGCTTATATTGGTGGTGAAGGTCACAATTTGCAGGAACACAGTGTTGTTTTGATCCGTGGGGGTCGTGTTCGGGATCTGCCTGGTGTTCGCTATCATATTGTTCGTGGGACTTTGGATACTCTTGGCGTTGACAAGCGTCGTCGGGGGCGTTCGAAATATGGTGCCAAGCGTCCGAAACCCGGTCAGCCAACTGGCAAGAAGAAATAAGTGCGGGATTTTATCATTAACGAAAGCAGATTAGGAAGATAAGCATGAGAAGACGTAGTGCTGAAAAACGCCCGCTGATTCCGGATGTCCGTTATAACAGCGAGCTGG
>JBAXYW010000100.1:0-10773 GCA_041670605.1 Lentisphaeria bacterium | reverse complement strand
CCCAAAAAATTCAGAGTCCAATTTTTGGTGATGCAAAAAAGTTCTAAGTCCTTGAAAATAAGAATTATGAAATCAATCTTTTCTAATTTTCACCCACAAATTATGGTGAAGAAGCTAAAATATATGATGAGACTTGAATTTTGCCATTCTTACTACAAAACAATACCGGCTGAATTTTCTTTGACGATGACAGTGCGTGAATAACTACAGATAATCAAGCCTCGGAAGTGGCTTTCAGTTATGAAAAAAATATTTCGGAAATTTTTAGCTTTGACAGATGTGGATTTTTTGTTGAATACAACTGCTCAGTTAACTGCAATAGAGTTGGGGCAGACTTTTCCCTGTTACCTTAAAAGTGCACAACTCGCAGAGCGCATTATGCTCGAGTTGGGCTTAGAGGAGGTACAGCGGATTCCTTTTCCAGCGGACGGTAAAACGGTATATCATGATGTTGTCATGCCCTTGGCTTGGGACGCTTCTGTTGGTAAATTGACGATTTCTCATTTACCGTGCACACCATTGGATGCGTCTGATATTGAGACCGAAAATGTCACCGTTGCAGATTTTCAGTGTCATTCGTTTCATCTTGTTAAAGGATCTTCCGCTTTGCCGGCAGGCGGTATCCAAGTGCCTATTCTTAGCGAATCTCAACTTCTTGAGGGGGAGGATCCACGTGGCGTATTAGTGATGCTTGATGCATTGACAACGCCAGGTGGAGCGGTATTGAAATCGCTGCTTGATTACGGTGCTCTTGGATTCATCACTGATTGTCTACGCGACCGGTATTTGACTCCGGAAGGAATTCCTTGGGTCAATGGCTGTACGGAGGGAAAACACTGGCATGTTATTCGTGGAGATCGACCTTTTGTCGGGTTTGCTGTATCACCCCGCATGGGGGATCGGATCCGCTCGGGGACGAAGCAAGAGCCGTTACTTGCACAGGTAGAATGTGACGGACGTCTTTACGAAGACACTCTTCCTGTTCTGACTGGAATCATTCCGGGGCGACGCAAAGAGGAACTCTGGCTGACTGCACATTTATATGAGCCGCTTTCGACCGATAATTCAGCGGGCGTTGCAACCGTGATTGAGACCATGCGTCTGATCCGTGAACAAGGGCACCCTGAATTTACAATTCGCTGTGTATTTGCCATGGAATTATACGGTTTTTCAGCATATGTCTCTTCGCTAGGCAGCAATCTCTCCAGAAAAGTTATTGCTTCGATAAATTGTGATTCCCTTATTCCGGTCAAAGGGGATCCATTGGTATTTAAGACCATCGGTGCCGCTGTGCCTTTTTATGGGCGCTTTCTGGTGCAGAAGCTTCGCGAAGAACTTCGGGGCGATTCTGTCTGTCTTCGAACGGTAGACGGTTCTAATAGCAGTTATTCTGATGATGCTTTTGTCAACGACCCAATGATCGGTGTTCCGACCCTTTGGCCTGGGGGTAACCGTAAACTCTGGCACAACTCAAAGCTTACGATGGAAGCGATTGACCGCGATGTTTTTCATCGTTGCGCTGCCTTTTTTGCCACCTGCGCCCATTTGTTATCGTCTCCTCCTGCTGATACCCCAGAAGAAAGCCTACGTCTGGCGGTGGAACATTTGCATTCGCTGAAGAAGAATAGGGCTTCAACAATTGAACTGACAGCTGACTTTCTTGATTATCATTTTTGTCAGGCATGCGCAACACTTGAGGCCTGTCTGAAATGGACTGGCCGTGAGGAATGTATTCCGCAGTTTTTAAAAACGCTTGACCAAGAATATCAATCACTGAAACTTGGACTCGCGCATGCTACACCCCAATCGCTCTGGCGTGACCGTGCCCGCTCAATCATCCCTAAACGGCTGGGGGGCGGCTTTGTCCACGATGGAGTCAAGTTTCCACCCAGGAAAATGCCATTCGGTTTTCTAGGCCACGTACTTATTGCATGGATCGATGGCAAGCGCAATTTTGCCGACGTTGTTCGCATGTCAGAATATGAACTAGGACATTTGTTCAATGACAATGAAATCAAAGAGATGGTTTATAAACTATATGAACAAATTGAGGCTGGATACTTGAATTTGAGCAACCCGGTGGAGCTTTCCGGTGCAGAGGTCAGTGCCGCCCTTAAGCGGGTAGGAGTCCAGAAAGGCAATCTTCTGCTGGTGCACACGACAGCGTCTTCCTGTAGTCATGTCCAAGGAGGAGCAACGACCATCATTAAGGCACTTCGTGAAGCCGTCGGCGAAAATGGTACGATCCTCTTTCCGAACTTTGCCAGTTGTTTCATAATGCCAGGTGAGCATATGGAAAGCGGTTCATACCATCCCTTTGACGCTTCGGATCCGGATCCCATTTGCTCCCAAAAACTTTCGAAAGCTCTGCTTCATGATTTTCCTGAGGCTGTATGGAGCCGGCACAGCACAGATTCTTGGGTAGGGTTCGGGTCGCTTGCCAAGGAATACCTGGAAAGACAGGAGTCAAACGAAATGCCAGCCTCAGAAAACAGTCTCATGGCTTTCGCTCTACGAAATGGGGGGAAAATCTTGCATTATGGTTTTGCTCCGGACTTCACTGTTTTTCTCCATTACCTTGAAAAACGCTTTCATCTGCCGTATCTTACTTCTGCTCGTTGCCGGGAGCAGGATAAAATAACAGGTTGCCGTGATTTTTACTTGGGAATCAATACTCTGGAATGTAAATTCTTTTCCAGAGCAATAGCGGAAGGTTTGGAAATCAACCGAGAAAGTTTGGGACTTGATGCCCTCTGCCTTGTGGATATGAAACAGCTCTTTACGGTTGGAAAACAGGTAATTCTAAAGGATCCGGAAATTTTTCTCTGTGATCAGGAAAAGTGTTTTTTTTGCTCTCACTGGAAAAGTGTGATCCGAAAAACTTTTTTTCATCCTCATGAATAAAACCACAAGGAGCACAAGATTTGGAGCAGTTTTAGCGGAATACTTGAATGGGATATGCAAGGAAAGAGTCTGAAAAGGTCGTCCGTTCCGTTTCTTTTGTGTACGAAGCAGATATAATGACTTCAGCTCGATCGATCTTGCATGGAATAACAAAACCCGAAATTGATGTCAATCAGAACCCAACGGAGGTAGTACTATGACAACAAGGCAGCAGCATTCAAACCAGAAGCCACATTTTTATCCTTTTACTTTGATTGAGTTGCTCGTTGTGATTGCTATTATTGCCATCCTAGCTGCTATGCTACTGCCTGCATTGAGCAAGGCCAAGGAACAAGCTCAACTGGTTTACTGCAAAGGAAACCTTCGACAGTTGTATTTTCTATGGATCAGCTACGCGGATGAAAATGATGGATGGCAAGCGGTGTGGTATCATCGCGCCGATGGAACCGTTAATGGCTATGCAGAACGACTGGCATCTGGCAGTATATCTCTTAAAGATGTATTTAAAATATTCACGGATCCATCGGCAAGGTACATGCACACAGACAGCCTTGGCCGATTGGGTTCCTACCACTACGGCTTTAACGGATATCTTGGTTCTCATGCCAATAAACCAATTAATATCAGCGAACTTCATGGGGATGCCTCCCCTGACAAGGTTGGCTTCATGGCAGGGAAGCATGACAGTGCCTCCTCTGGAGCAGGTTGGTTAGGCTGTATCCGCCCAGCCTATTACAGTATTGATTTTCGGCACAACCGCATGAGTACTTGCAATTTTGGTTTTATCGACGGTCATGTTGCTTCGCTGGTCAGCAGCGGTCTGGGTGCGATGATGGAGCAGTCGATCGATCCTACTTCAGGAGCCATTTCAAACCAGACTTGGCGGAAAACTTATCTCCAGCTCATGGAAACTCAGCTCGGGCATGCTCCTTATGAAAAATACCGGCGCGCACGTTGCGGCGATGGAAGTGTTGCTGCTTGGGCAGATTATCGATAAAAGTTGCAATGCGCCTTGAATATAGTTAAAGCTATCGAAATGTTTTCAGGCATAAACAGTGAACCCGAAGAAATTCGCGTTTTTTCCCAAGACAAGACAGAGTTTTGACAAGGCGATATCCCACAATTATGTTGTCCAGAAACCCTCTACTTAGGAGATATTATGAATCTCAAAGGATTCTTTTTTGCCGGTATTTTTCTCTGTAACTGTTTCCTTTCAGCGCAAACGATGCAGCCCCAGATACGAAAAGCATTTGGGACACCATTCGACGCAAAGGGAAAAGCAGTACAAGAAGTATGGGAAAATGCAGATATTCTGACTGGTTTCTCAGTCCCTGCGAAGGCTTGTGTCGTCATTTATCAAAGCAGAGCCAGGATTCTCCGCGATGATGAAAACTTATATTTCAATATTGAAGGAGACTTTGAACCGTCCCTGGAATTCTGTCCGCCGTCTGGAGGTCAGCCGTTTGTTCAGACGTGCATTGAAGTGTTGATTCGTCCGAACCCCGCCAGCAATGATTTTTACCATATTGCGGTTGCGCCGGGAAGTAAAACCTATTCTGCCGATGGGTTCCGTTCCGTGCCTATGGAGGGGTTGAAAGTCTGGTTTTTCAAAAAAAATTCACGTATCCGGATAACGAATCTTCAGGTTCCCTTGAAAAGCATTGGTTTGGAGGGAGCAGACGATGGCAAAATCATCGGTTTAAATATCTGTGGTGCCAATTTTGATCTGGTAAAAGGAACGAGTAAACAGTCCGGTTCCTTTGCCGTCTTGGAAAAAATGTATTTTCGTGATCCTGCCACCTGGCCTTTGGCGCTATTCGCTTGCAATCCAGAACCTGGACGAGTGATTCGGGGGCATTCGGAAAATTTGAATCTGAATCTGATTGCAAATTCGGATTTCAGTTATGCCCTGCCAGATAATAAAGGCGTTCCTGGCTGGAGTATTCCGGGTCTTGGCAAGGATACTTTTCGAGAAGAAGAAATGGCAATGTCCAACAACTGGTTGATCAAAGCCGGTGGAAAATCCTTCTGGTTTATGCGCTGCTATGGACAAAATCTCGACCCTGAAAAATTTTATACAATGCGAGTGACGGCTCGTACAGTGAACGGCGGCAACCAGCTTGGCATACAGCAGTATGCCAGAGTGGGAAGCCAATACCGAAAACTGGGTGTTGTCATCGACAAAGTCTCATTATCAGATAAATTTGCGTCCTTCTCTTTTGTTTTCAAACCCGCAGCGAAGCATGTTGACTTCTTGTTTTATCGTTACGGTGATCAATCCGAAGAAAACAAGAGCAGCCTGGAGATTTCGTCCGTCGAATTGTATAAAGGAGAACTCGCTTCGTTTGAAATTCGCACCGTTACAGACCTGGGACTGAAAACCCTTGCCAAGGGAACGGAACGCCCGATCCCAGCAAATCCCATGGGAAAACGTAAAGAATCTATGAAAGTGCTGGCCTTCACTTGGAGCGAATCCCTTCTGAATTATATGCGGGCACGCGAAATCCTTGAACTTTTTTCTGAAACGGGTGCAGAAGTCGATATTCTATGCGCACAAAACGACTCTTCTGATATTTTTTATACGAAAAATGATTCAAAAATCATTCAGGAACGCCTTGAAACCGGCAATTATGATCTTTATCTGCTCAGTGGTGATGCGACATTAAAGCGGATTGGTGAAAAGACGGCTGCCCTGATCTGCAAAAATGTGGAAAACAGGGCGGCTCTTGTCCTTGGATCTCCCGCTAAATTATACCATTTCAACGATTTTTTTAAACAGTATCCGCCGCAACAAGTTGCCGAAGATGATTACCTCCGGCATGCTTTTCCTAACAAGCTTGCCAAGTTGCAAGCCCAGACTCCGCCACCTTATGCCATGTTGGCTACTGCTTCTGCAGGCAAAGGGCATATTTACCGGGTGAATTTTGCACATCCTCAAAATGTTTATTTGCCACGACGTGATGTAACTAATGTATTGAATCCGTATTTTCCTTTTGATGACTATGCCCGAGCCTGGATTACCCGGCTATTGTATTATGCGGCTGGCAAAACGCCTTCACCAATTGAGTCGATCCAACAGCAGCAAGCCGGCTTTTCTGTCACCACAAAAAATACTCCTGAAGGTACGCGAGTGCGCTGGAAGATTATCACGGCAGTAGGTCAGCTCCTTCTTTCAGGAGCAGCTGAAATCAATGCGAACAAGGCAGAAATCCAGTACCCTGCAGACAAAGTCCCTAGCGGGATCAATCTATTGACGGTACAAACCCTTGATGAAGAAGAGCTGGTACTGGATTATTCTGCGCTGGCTTTCACGCTGCCGGGGCCTGAGCTGAGCTTAACCAGCCTGTGTGAATATTATGCAGGTCAGGATGAGGGGCGCTTCGCACTTACCATCAGCGGAAGGCACGAGCCAGCTAAGGTAGTCTGGAAATTGAAAGATTTTTCCATGCGGATTCTGGAAACCGGGACTTTCAATGCCGTAGCAGAAAAGGAATTTAGTGTCCCATTTACGCACGTGTTTACCAATTTTAATACTTTGTCCATTGATCTGGTAAGTGAAGACAAAATTCTGGCCACGATGGAAACGATGATACTGGTGCAGGATCGGGATGCACTGCGTAGCTTTACCGACGGCTTTACCTTGCGTATGTGGGGACCTGGTGCTACTCAGGCAACGGAAGCAACTGTCCGTGAAATTGATTATCAGATGGGTAAAATCGGGGTGCGTATTTTTTGCCCGACTTATACATTTGAAGGCATCCCCAGTATGGGAAGCGGCATCTCCGTCGGAGGAATTTTCCTTGGTCACGGGGATATGTTCTGTGGATGGCCACAGAAAAGCAATATCCGGGCACAACAATTCAATACTGTGGCCGCACGCGAAAAAATTCGTGTCCGGGCTGAAGGATATGCTCAAGAGGCTCGAAAATTCGGCTATACTTTTGGCTGTGTTTGCGATGAGCCCAATCTGTCCCGGCCAGGTGCCAGCGATGAACTGGATTCCCACCCGGACAATATCGCCGAATTTCGGAAACGTATGCAGAAAAAATACGAAACAATCGCTGAATTCAATCGGCGTATGGGGTCAAATTATGAATCCTTTGAAGAAGTGGAACCGGTTTTGACTGCTGAAGCTAGAGAAACCGGGCGCTTTGGCGAATTCATTGAATGGCGAAATTTCAATGTTGACCGCTGGTGTGAAATCATCAAGATTCAGAGCGATGCACTGAAAAAATATGCCCCTCATGCCCGATTTGCACTAACTAATTCTTTCGGTCAGGGAATTTATTCCGGAAATGATTATGCCAAACTGTATCGTAAAGCAGGACTGGATTTTGCAACTGAATACTCCTCCTGTATTTATCTTGGAAAAAATCCGATCTATAATTTTGATGAATTCATGCGGAGTTTCAATCCGGAGATGCTTTCTTGGGGATCGGTGGGTTATACCTCCTCTGCAAAGCATATTTCTTTTTCTCCATGGTGGTTTGCCTGTCACCGCTATGGTGGAATGGGCTGGTATGCAGCAACCGGTGCGAACTGGAATATGGTGGATCGCCCGACGCTTGGCCTGACTCAAGATGCCGTCCTGTTGGGTAAAACCATTGAAAGTTCGAGACTCCAAAAAGGTCTCGGTAAATTATTTCTGGAATACCGGTGGAAAAAGAACGACATTGCTATATACTATTCTCAAACTAGCATGCAGGTTTCCTTTCTGCTTGGCAAGGAAACCCGTAACGGGATCATCGATTCACAGGGACCACTGCATGATTATTTTTACAGCCGCCAGGGTATCCAATATGCACTTGAAGCATTACTTTTCCAATATGACTACTTAGCAGCTGACCAAGTGGAGGATGGAATCCTGGAAAAAGGATACAAGACCCTGTTTCTGCCGTCCATTGTCTCCATGTCCGACAACGAAATTGCCGCCATCCGAAAATTTGTTGCCGGCGGCGGAAAGATCATTGCCGATTTTGCCCCCGGGATCTATGATGAACTCGGTGTAAAACGGAAGCAGACACCACTACCAGAAACAAAACTGTCAGGAAAAATTTTTGCAGAAAATACGGTCTTGGAACGTCAAGAGGTGCAAGAGTTACTAAAACAGACCGTTAGTCAACCCATTCTCAAATCAGATGGCATCGCTGAGATTCCCGGCCGTGAAGCCATGCATTTCACCTCCGGCACGAACAGCGTCTATACGATTATCCGCAACTTCGCTCTATCCAATGATAATTTGGAACAAACTTTTATTTTTCCAAAAAAGGGACATCTATATGATTTGAGATCACAGGCATACTTGGGAGAAACGGATCGGGTATCCTGTCGTGTGCCAAATGCCGATGCTGTGGTTTTTGGGCTGTACCCATACAGAATTGATTCGTTGCAGGTTACGGTTCCGGCAATAGTGAATGCTGGAACAGATTTGCAGGCCTCGTTGGCAGTTGCCATTTCCGACGGCACACCAGGAAGACATGTGTTTCATGTTGAACTGGAGAATCCAGCAGGGGAAACCCCCGTTTCATTACAGCGTAATATCGTTGCTCTTCATGGACAGAGTGACTTTGTTTTTCGCATGGCGGCAAATGATCCGAAAGGAATGTGGATCCTGCGGGTCAATGATCTGCTAAGCGGCTTGACAAGTGAAAAACAATTTGCTTTACAGTAAGCGGACTTTTTGTCCGGATAAAAAAGTTCAAATGCTGGCGATCGTCAGCAATCATTGATGTACGTAAAATTAAAGGTGATTGACAATGAATCTGTTACCTCAGGTGAAGAGTTTTCTTCCTGCTGAAGGAATCTGCGACAAGGCCAGCCTCCGGGTTTGCCGGGCCGCCGGTTTAAATCCGGCGACCCTCGAACAACTGCAAAAACATTTTTCGGATCTTACCTGTCAAATGAAACCAAAAGGATTCTTTGCCGAGTTTTCTGTTTCCAAGGGAACACTCAAAAAAGAAGACCCCGGCTCGGGATTTGATGCCTATGTCATCCAGATTACCGGGAACGGGATCCGGATTGATGCGCATTCAGAGAGCGCTCTGTTTTATGGTTTGCAGACCTTGTTTCAGCTGCCTGGGAGAATTCCTTGTGGCGTGCTTCACGATGAAGCGGCATTGAAGTATCGTATGATTCACTGGGATCTCAAAGGTTATCAACCTCACCTTCCTGTTCTGTTGGATGAGTTGCGTATTCTTGCCTCATTCAAGGTGAACGCTATTTTGTTGGAAATCGAGGACAAATATGATTTTCGTTGTGCGCCGGAGGTCGGTTGTCCCGGTGCATATTCTTATGAGGATATGCGCCGGATCAGTCAAACTGCCGCTGCTTTGCATATTATGATTGTCCCGAAGCTGCAATGCCTTGCCCACGCTGATTACGTATTGAAACATAAACGCTATCATGATCTCAGGGAGGACGGTTTTTCGTTCGAATACTGCTCCAGCAACCCTAAGGCGCAGAAACTTTGGGTTGAGATGGCAACTGAGCTGATGGAATGTTTTGCAGAACATCCGCAATATTTTCATATTGGGGCGGATGAAGCTTTGAAACTGGGCACTTGTCCGGAATGTCAGAAACTGGGCAAGGCGGGTTCATATATTCATAAGGTGGAGCAATGTATTGATTATCTCTGCCAACAGGGGCGGACGCCAATCTTGTGGGAGGACATCCTGCGCAATGCACACAGTGCCCTTTCAGAGGAGGACGCCCGGCATTGCTGGAAACTGGGAAGCAAAAGCATCCTGATGTACTGGGCCTACGGCAATGGGGGCAAACGCAATACTTTCCCTTATCTCAAAGCGTATCAGTCAAAAAACATGAAGGTCTGGGGCGCCAGCGGATTTTCCGGCTGTGAAAACTGGGCTGGCTCCTTACCGTCGCTGTCCTTTCGGGGACAGAATATTGACGCCTGGACGAAGAGTGCCATCGAGAATCAGCTCGAATGTGTCGTGGCCACCGGCTGGACGCGAATTGGCTCGGCAGACTGCCCGGCAGAACCGCAGGAAAGTAGTTGGTTCACCATTCTCTATGCCGCCCACAGCATGTGGAGCGGGGTGCCTTATGATTTCAAAAAATTTATTTATGACCTATCGTTGCTGCTTTATGGAGAAGTCTTTGAGCAGGAATTGGTTGAGGCAATTTTTTCTATTGCCCAAAATCCCTATCGCCTGGAATTTCTCGCTGGGAAAGACTATTCCAATAAAAGATTGGCTTTTTTGCGTTTCGCCGCCGCTGCAGAATCCCTCAAGGTAGAGCGGGATCAGTTTTGTGCCTGGAATCAATACTATTTTGGACGTCTTGGAAAGGAACTGGCGGATTACCGAGTGGATTATATGAATCGATGGCCAGTACTCCGGGCGGAAAAAATTGCGGCATTAAAGAAACAGATTGATCCCATGGTTCGGGAATTTTATGTGAAATTTACTGCTGACGAGTTTATGCTTTCACGGTTTGGTTTTCTCGAAAAACTGATTGCTGATACCTTCCGGCTGACCAAAAAAACCAAGAAATGCTGAGGGATCAAGCGGAGACTGGAGCCGGACATGACGAACTCCGCAGTATCGCAAGAAAAAAAATTCTGCCGGCGAGGATGCCTATACACGCGAACCTCAGACGTCCCTATGTGGGGAAAGCAGATGCCTAAATGGGAGTTTTGTGTCATGAAAAGCTGATCTTGTTGAATTTCTTCATTATTCTTGATTTTGTTAGTGTTTCTTATGGTCTTCTTTCCGCCTTTTCTTCAGACTTAAAGACGAAAAAAGTGGTTCTTCAACGATTTGTTAAAATGAGATAGTATGCTGTTTGAAAATTGCTATTGTCCGAAATGTTTCAATACATTTCGGATAATATCCAGAATTGACAAACAGT
>JBAXYW010000099.1:0-10812 GCA_041670605.1 Lentisphaeria bacterium | reverse complement strand
GGGGTGATTCGGGATCGTAATACATTGCTGGTCATGACCCCGGAACGCTTCAAAGCCAGATTCAATATCGATGTCCGTGTCCGTTGCGAAGCAATCTCGATTGACCGGGCTGCCAAAACGGTGACTTTGCGCAATCTAACTTCCGGCAGCGAAAGTAGTGAGCCGTATGACAAACTCGTTTTATCAACTGGAGCTTTGTCCTGCGCAATCAACTTCCCCGGAAAAGATCTTCCCGGGGTCTTCCGTCTTTGGACACTGGATGATCTGGACAAGCTGAATACTGCATTATCCAAGGCTCCTCGAAAAATCCTTGTCGCTGGTGGTGGCTATGTCGGCGTGGAGCTGGTGGAAAACCTTCGCGAACGGGGTTGTGAAGTAACCTTGATCCAACGTGGAAAATATATGTTGCCGACGATGGATCAGGAAATGAGCAATCCTCTGGTTGATGAACTTCGCCGCTCAGGTATCGGAGTGGAGCTGGGAGCCGAGTTAACCGAAATCAGGAAAACAGATACCGGCTTGGAAGCCGTTCTGGCCAATGGCAGGCGCCTGGCAACGGAATTCGTAGTGCTTTGCGTTGGCGTGAAGCCGAATTCTGAATTGGCCAGAGCCGCAGGATTGGCTTTAGGAAAACAAGGCCATATCGTTACAGACACACAATTGCGCAGTAACGATCCGGATATCTATGCCGTCGGCGATGTCATCGAAGTCAAAGACCCCATTTTTAATGGGCAAACCGCGATTTCTCTGGCTGGCCCGGCCAACCGTCAGGCCAGAATCGTTGCCGACAATATCTGTGGTCGCAACAGTCAC
Source organism: Lentisphaeria bacterium (assembly GCA_041670605.1). GTDB lineage: Bacteria > Verrucomicrobiota > Lentisphaeria > Oligosphaerales > Oligosphaeraceae > JAQVUB01. The sequence continues at coordinate 9,999 of JBAXYW010000099.1, read as the reverse complement.
TACAAAGGAACCTTGGGGACTTCCATCATCAAGGTTGGTAATCTGACCGCCGCCAGCATCGGCTATTGTGAGCGACATCTGAAGGGAAAGATTAAAGACTATCATAAAATTTATTTGCATCCTAATTCGAATGCGTCTTATTATCCGGGCGGCTCCCCTCTCCATATGAAACTTCTTTTCAGCCCTGAGGGCATGATTCTCGGGGCACAAATCGTCGGCAATAAAGGGGTGGACAAACGAATGGATGTGCTGGCCACGGCCATGTGCCAGGGAATGAAAATTCAAGATCTGGCCGCTCTGGAACTAGCCTACGCCCCACCTTATTCTTCCGCAAAAGACCCAATAAATTTCGCCGGTATGATTGCCGAAAATGTACTTTCAGGGCTCAGCGATATCGCGCACTTTGACAGCCTCCCCCAAGGAGCTTTGCTGTTGGATATACGGGAAAAAGAAGAACATGAACTCGGTTCAGTACCCGGTGCCATCTCGATTCCACTGGCGAAATTGCGTAGCCGTTTTGGGGAATTGCCCAAAGATCGCCAAATTCTGGTTTTTTGCCAATCCGGTGTACGCTCTTACATTGCGGAACGTATCCTGAAGCAGAAAGGTTTTAACGCAGCCACCCTGTCCGGCGGATATCTCAGCTGGAAAATGTACCAGGCGCCAGCCACTTCTTCAGCCCCGACTTCCCTGCAAGCTTGTACAAAGGAAGGTCATATGAACACAAACGATGAAAAAAAATCTTCCGGGGCAAATTCTCCGCCGATGAAGAGTATCGATGTCCGGGCGCTGGCCTGTCCAGGACCGGTCGTCCGCCTGAAGCAGGAAATGGAAAAATTACAGGATGGAGAAAACATTGAGTTGCTCGGTCCGCTCTCCTTTGAACCGGATCTGGAAAGCTGGAGTCAATCCACCGGCAATACCGTTCTGAGCAGCTTTCGTAAAGAAGATCATTTCCAGGCCATCATTCAGAAAAAAGGTACTGGTTCCACTGCGAATCCAAAGGTACCGGCAGTGTCAGCAAACTCTGGGGCTGCACTGGTCCTTTTCAGCAATGATCTGGACAAAGCGATGGCAGCGTTGATCATTGCCTGCGGCATGGCGGCCGCCGGCCAGAAAGTCGGCATCTTTTTCACCTTCTGGGGACTGAGCGTACTGCGGAAAAACCCCGCACCTCTGGTGAAAAAAAGCCTGATTTCACGCATGTTCGGCTGGATGCTGCCGAAAGGCGCCAGCAAACTCAGCCTCTCAAAAATGAACATGGGTGGCATGGGCACAATGATGATGAAACAAGTTATGGCCCGGGACAATGTCACCACCCTGCCAGAATTGTTGCGCCAGGCCAAAGAACTCGGTGTCAAATTCATCGCCTGCGAAATGGCGATGGGCGTCATGGGAATCACCCGTGAAGAATTGATCGAAGTCGATGAGGTCGCCGGTGTCGCCAGCTTCGTCGAAATGGCACGAACCAGCAATAGCGCCCTCTTTATCTGAAAATCCTGCTCGTCAAAGATACGTTTTGCTGGTGGATCGCATTCCCCGTTCCCAGATCCTCCCCCAGAATGTGCCCGGATCCTCCCCAGAATGTGCCCGGATCCTCCCCCAGAATGTGCCCGGAGCTTCCAGCTCCGGATCCTCCCCGGAATGTGCCCGGAGCTTCCAGCTCCGGATCCTCCCCCAGAATGTGCCCGGAGCTTCCAGCTCCGGATCCTCGCCGTTCCCGAAAATCTGGTGAGTTTCTGACAACCCAGGCTCAACCCTGCAATCCGAGAAATTCCATCATCATATTAAAAAGCTTAAAAGGAAGAGTCATGCAAGCGAATCCCGTGAGAATGGAAGAATTTCTGACGTATCTGACGAAAAATATTGGCATCCGTCTGGCGGGCACTCCGGAAGATGTGCAAACGGTGGCCTACATGCAGGCTTTTCTGCAGCGTTCGAGAATTTCGAGCCGGGTTGAAACCTATCCCGTACTGAGCCGGCAGGTCGGCAAACAGTTACTCGAACTGGAAATGGACGGCGAATGGAAACGCTATCCATGTTCCTTGTTCAGCAGTGTGCCTGGCACTGACGGAAAATTACTGGAAGCCCCGGTTGTGTTTTTTGCCGGGCCGGTTGATTATCAGCGAAAAGATTTGTCTTTTCTGAAAGGGAAAGCCGTCGTGCATCTGGGCTGTCACATTGAATGCCGAGAAAATTATCGACGTCTGATGGCTGCCGAACCCGCTTTCCTGCTTTTTGTCGACATCCGACATCCTGGGCAAGTCCCGCTGGCCGACGGCATGTTTCCAGCATATACCCGGGACCTGGGGGCAAAACCCACCTTGAATGTCGCTTTCCAGGATGCCTGGGAATGGCAGCAGAAAAATGCGGTCAGAGCGCGGATTCAGATCGAAGGCGGCATGGTGCCTTCTCAATCCCATAACGTAATCATTGAATTCCCCGGAAGTGATCCTGAAGCCGGCTGGCTTTATGCCGGCGCGCATCACGATACCCAAGCCGATACGGTTGGCGCAGATGACGATGGCAGCGGCAGCACAATCCTGATGGAAATGGCCGCCCTGCTGAAAGATCGTCCGCGCCGTCGAGGAATCCGATTGATCGCTTTCGGCGCCGAAGAACAACTCTCCGTCGGCAGCGCAGCCTATGTCCGCCAACACCAGGAGGAAATCCGAAACCAAGGCCAATTCATGCTAAATTTTGACAGCTGCGGTGCCGCTATGGGATGGTATAAAATCAACGGAAATGGGCCGCAGGCGATGTTTGATCTACTGCAGCAGGCTCTGCAGAAACGCGATCGGGTTGCCGGGATCACCCGGGATGTTATCCCCTATACCGATCAATTTCCCTTTGCGATCTGCGGAGTCCCCGGAGTCTGGCTGCATCGGGAGTGCTGCAGCAGCGGCTGTGTCTGGCATCATCGCTTCGATGATGACTTGCGGCATATCTCCTTTGCGGAACTGGCTCTCTGCTGTGAAGTCGGTGCAACTCTGCTGGATCAGTTGGCCAATACAGAAACCATGCCATTTGAACGCCAGATCCCGGACGAACAGCGCAAACAACTGGAATCCCAGTGGATCGACCTGTACGGAGGCTGGTAAACAGCATAAATAGCTGTATTCTTCGTCCGAATTTGTGCTTTTGAGAGAATAATTTCTACTGTTTTTCCAGCTGCAAGAGTCTTTCTTTCATTTCGAGGCCGCCCCGAAAGCCCTGTAACGCCCCATTTTTTGCGATGACGCGGTGACAAGGGATAAAAATCGGCAGCGGGTTACGGTGGCAAGCCATACCGACAGCGCGACAGGCTTTTGCTTTGCCAATCTTTTCTGCCAGAACCTGATAGCTACGCGTCTCGCCATAAGGAATTCGCAGCAGTTCAGCCCACACTTGTTGCTGAAAAACCGTCCCTTGGGGAGCCAGCGGCAAATCGAACTCCCAACGGCGACCCAGCAAATATTCCTCCAGCTGCCTGACAGCGGCAAGCAGAAGAGGACTTACAACGTCGCTGCATTCTTCCGGCAATATTTCCCCGGGGATATATAGCCGGCAGAGCTGCTGCTGTTTTATCGCCAGACAAAAATGCCCCCAGCTGTTTTCTAAAATATGATATTCCGGCATTTTTTTCTCTCATTTGAATCATCGCCATAAAATTCATTACTGACAGATAAATCCGCCACTGTTACCAAGCTGATTTTCTTTGCGGATTTACATTGTGAAAAAGACCAATAAAAGAAGGTTATATGTTGACATCATACAGGAAAGCTGCCAGTGAAAACTGGCAAAATTGGCAATGGCAGCTGAAAAATTTGATATATTCACCGGAGCAATTGGCAAAAATTCTACCTTTGCCAGAAGAGCTTCTCCAGCAAGCAAACGCGGTGCAAAGTCGCTACCCACTGCGAATCACTCCGTATTATCTCTCGTTGGCGCAAAGTTGCTCTGCAACAGATCCAATTTTGCGCCAGTGCCTGCCGGATATGGAAGAATTATCGGACTGCGGCGGCAAGCCGGATGCCTTGGCTGAAGAACGTTGTTCGCCACTGCCGCGGTTGGTACACCGCTATCCCGACCGGGTTCTCTATATCACTGGCAATCTCTGTGCCGTTCATTGCCGTCATTGCATGCGCAAACGACACTGGAACATGGATCTGCCGGCTCCCTCTTCAGCAGAATTGAAAGCCGCTGCAGAATATCTCTGCCAGCACCCGGAAATTCGGGAAATTCTGATTTCAGGAGGTGACCCGCTATTACTGGCGGAAGACAAAATTGCAGAAATTATCCATGTTTTCAGCGCCGTCCCCAACATAGAGATACTACGTTTTGGCAGCCGTGTTCCGGTAGCCCTGCCACAACGCCTCACGCCGGACTTCTGCCGGCTGCTGGCCTCCGGCAAACCCGCATGGCTGGCCACTCATTTCAACCATGCACAAGAATTGACTCCGGAAGCCGCCCAAGCCGCCGACAACCTGCTGAAAGCCGGCATTCCAGTCGTCAACCAGACGGTTCTACTCAAGGGAATCAATGATAAGGAAGAGGCCTTGCGAAATTTATTTACTGGCCTCTTACGGATTAAAATCAAGCCGTATTATCTCTTTCATGGTGACCCGATCCAAGGCGCCATGCATTTCCGTACCGGGGTCGAAAAAGGGCTGGAATTATTAAATTCTCTGCGGGGAAAAATCAGTGGCATGGCACTGCCTGCTTTCGCCTTCGACTTGCCGGACGGAGCCGGTAAAATCCGCTTGGAACCCGAGCTGACGCTCGGACGGAATGCCCAGGGGCACACGGTTTATCGTAGTTATGAGGGACTCGATGTCCCGTACTGCTGAATCCCTGCCCCTGCGCTGATTTTCCACAACGTTTATTTTGCTGGAGGGGGTAGCAGGATCAAGTCGCCATACTCTTCCTGGAGATGAAAATCAATCTGGGAAAGCGGTGTCTGCGTCGATAATTCTTTCAATGGCAGATCCGCAGAGTAGTTTTGCCGGGCAACCAGAACGGTCCACGGCTTTCCTGGAGCAAAAGGATAGCCCTGTTTTTCCAGCATTTTCACCGGCACAGCGATAATCACGCTCCAGCCTTTATCCTGGTCGCGGTAATCATTCAGAGTCCCAACAACGTCTGCGGCGACCTCAACATCCACCGGGTGAGCCGTGCTACTGGGAACAAAAAGGCGGCCTCGTCCAGGATAGAAAAAAACACTTTTTTTCAGGTTGGGCGTACCATAGATTTCCCAGTAGAAATTACGCTCAACAGGTTTTAGAAAGACTTCAATGGTATCCCCCATCTGATATAGATGGGTTTGATCCTCAACACCTTCTGCAACAACATCCCGATCTTCCATCATTACCCCGATATAAAGATTGACTTCATCCCAGAGAAATTTGACATAAGCGGAATTGAGCAACTTTCTGCCAACATTTTTCCGCTTCGCTTTCGGCCAATCGCGCTGATTATATTTTCCCCTGAAGAGCGGATAAGCTTTGGCACTCTGCCACATCGCCCCGGTCAACTTAGCATCCATACTGACTTCTTTAGCATAAACGACTTCAACCGCAACCTTTTTTTGAGCAAAAACCATCAGACCGGAAAAAAACACCAGCAACACAGCAATTTTCTTCATCATCACTCCTTCATTTGTTGCAAATTAAGCATACACGCAAACATTTTCCCCAGCGAAACACAGCAACGCTTTCGAGCCTGCCAAAACCTTGTAAACTATAAGCCACTTTTCTTCTTTCTCCCCTTAAAAAAGAAAAAAAAGGCGCATCAACAAATTTAGTGGCTGATCTACCTCTGCAGGTATCAGTCTTGTTTTCAATGAATTGCATACATCATTGATCGTTTTTTCTTTTTTCACAATGCTGTTTATTCATCGGAGTCTTTCCACTAATTTCCAGGGAAATCTTAAGACTTGCGGTCAAACTTAATGGCCATTTTCACTACGATTTTCACTCAAACACCCCGTAAAACCAGCCACGAAATCCGTCGAAGGCCAAAAAAAAATTCATCTACAAGCGGGCTACTGACAATCGCTCATTCCCCAACTTCCTTTTTGTGGAGCCTTACTCGCGCGCGCGTCCATTTTTAGGGTAGGAGGCCCCCCGGTTGGGTGGGCTGGCTGATTTCTGCGTGACGATGGAAAAATAGCTTCTTGAAGCAAAAATTCAAGCAGAATCATACACTATCATAAAAAGTCATGGAGGCTCCATGAAAGCATGAAAATTCCTAAAAAACATGAGAATTCCTAACCCATCGTTGGCATAGATCCTCAAATTTCTACGGATACAGGCACTATACAAAAAAAACAGGCCGAGTCAGGGAGTCGTGATATAAAGCCTACACGAAAGATGGGCTAAAAAGCGTAAGGATTAATGTGAAGGCCTTGGATCTTTTATGAGTTTGATAATCCTTACTGGTCAGCTTAAAATTGAAGTAATTGGAGGGGGGAAATGACCGATTACGGCTGCCAAGTTTGCCTCTTTGATCTCTTCTTTTTTCGCCCATATCAGAAAACCGCCCGAATATACTCCTATTGAATAATTTCTGTTTTTTTGATAGACAAAGCTTCCTTTCCGGTGTACGTTTATATATTGATTGTTTTTCTTCTCAGCCGAGCTTCCGCACCCGGGGGTCTTCGGATTTGGCATTCACCATTGAAACCGAGAAATGATGATGAGCTACAAACACTGGCTTTCTCTGCTGTTTCTGGTCAGCGTACTGCCCTTGACGAAAGGACAAAATGCAGCGCCGCCAGAAAAAAACATTTATATTCCCTATAACCGCCTCTGGGAGACATTTGAAAAGGACAAGCGCGGGGTTTTTCTGCCTTATGACCAGTTCCAAACCCTCTGGCAAAAGGCCTATGGAGAAAAACCGAAAGAACCACAAGCCCTGCCGAAAAACAGCACGATCTCATCCATCCGGGGCAGCTTGAAAATTTCCGAAAACAGCGCCGAAGGGAGTTTGAAGCTGACCATCTACCCGCATCAGAAAGGCTGGCAAGTGCTTCCCTTGCGCCTCCAGGAATGCGCCATCCTCGAATTCACAAGTGAACGTCCAGACACCTTTCTGATTCAGGATGACCAGCATGGCTTCGCACTGTTGCTGAAAAATTCCACGCCGGAGGCGACTTCCTTTCAGGTAAATTTATCGTTCGCTTGCGCCATCACAAAAAAACCCGGCTTGAACATATTGGAATTTTCCGCCCCGCAAAGCCCGATCAATGTTTGGGAAGCGGAGATTGCTCAGCCAAATCTTAAAATTATGACGCCAGACGATGGCACAGTCAAACGGGATCTGCCCTCTGATGCCGGCAATACACGGGTGATGCTGCAATTGGGGCAGCCTGCCAAGGCCAATCTGTCCTGGACACCACAGGCCGAAGGTGCCAAGGGACTGAGCCCAATTATCAATCTGCATTCCCGACTCGAAGTCCAGTTGGAAGGAGAAGTATTGCGCTGTCACGCAAATTTGCTTTATGAAATCAGCCGTAGCGCTCTGGGAAAACTGCTGCTGGAACTGCCGGCTGATCTGCGCGTCGTCCAAGTCTTCGCAGAAAATCTCAGGCAATGGACTATTCAGCCGGGCGCAGACAAACAGTGCCTCGAGCTGGAGCTTTATGAAGCGGTTCTGGGAAAACAGGCGATTACTCTGGAGTTGGAAAAGAATCATCCCGAAGGCATGCTGGCGCTTCCCTGCCTACAAGATCCGGACGCGCTGCGCCAAACTGGCAGTCTCGGCCTGTTTCTTGGCGAAGGCCTCAAAGCCGACCTGAAGGAACGCCAAGGAGTATCACAGATTCCTGCGCAGGATTGGCAAGCCGGAAAATCCGGTGGAGTTCCAGCGATCTGCTTCGAGTACGCCAGCGTACCCTGGAAGCTGACTTTTCAGGTGGAAAAGCTCAAACCCGTGCTCATCGGCATGAATTTCAACCGCTTTATCCTGCACCCCGAAAACCTCGACTATCAAGTTCTCCTCAAACTGCAGACCGGCCCAGTTGGAATTTTTCAGACTGCTCTGGAACTACCAGATGAATTCACGCTGCAGGATTGCCAGGTCTTCGATGAAGCACTCAACCGCCCCTGCTTGAATGAAAAATTCCTCGAACCCGGGAAAGACGGGCGCCAATTGCTACGCTTGAACTTTAATGCCCAAGCGAAGAAACCGATAATACGACTGTTGCTTCGCCAGGTTCTGCAAAATCCGGCATTATTGACGCCGGGGCAGGCTCCCGCCCTGCTGATTTTCCCGCTGGTCAGCCTGAAAGATGAAAATCTGCTGATTGATGCCGGCCAGATTGAAGTATGCGCCCGTTCCAGTTTGCGTTTGGTTCCGCAGAACAGCCGCAATCTTCGCGAATTACTGTTGAAGGAGACAGCGGCATTTCCGGATCCCCTGCCGCCAGATGTCAGCCCGGTACTGGCTTATGCATATCAAAGCACAAATCCATTACCGGAGTTACAGATCAACGTCGAACGCCGCCCTTCCCAGGCGGAGCTCAGCGAGCTGATCCAAATCAGCCTGCAAAGCGGGAATCTGCTGAAATGGGTCAATCAGATCCAGGTGCAAGTGCTTTACAGCGGCCTCAAACAGCTCAGCGTGGCAATCCCCGAGAGTATGGCAGGCAAACTACAGATCAAACCAGCTACTTACACGCTGCTGCCGGATCCCGGTAATCCCCAGGCTGCTGCTGACGGTTATCAAAACTGGCTGATCCGCGGCGAAAAAGAATTCTTCGGACAGCAAAACCTGACCTTAGAATGGCAGAGTGAGCTCGGCGAACTCCTGCCCGGCGACAACAAGACGGTAGACTGCCCGCGACTGCTCTTCGGCAATGTCGATCGCAGCTGGGGACAAATCCTGCTTCTGAAAGGAGAAATGAGCGATTTGAGCGCCAGCAAAACGGAAAAACTCCTTTCTATTGATCCGCGTTTTGATCTCCGTGACGGCTTGAAAATGCTTAATGCGGCAGCCGCTTTTGAATTTCATGGCGATTGGGAACTAAGCGTCGTGGTCTCCCGTTACCAGAATGCCCCGGTCAAGAGCAGCAGCATCGAACGAGCTCTGGTGCGCATGGTACAAACCAGAAACGGACTGATCAGTGTGCAGGTCGCTTGCAACCTGCGCAGCATCCGACAACGCTTGGAATTGCACCTGCCTCCAGATGCCCAGTTTGACAACAATCCATTACGCCTCGGCAAGCGGATTGTCCCTCTCGAAAAAGGGGAAGCCGGACAATTTTTCATTCCGCTGGTCAGCCGGCAGCAAGGTGAAAGCTTCCTGTTGGAGCTGCGCTATGTGCTGCCTGCCAAAACAAAAGGATTCCCCATCCCGGTTTTCCCGGATGATACCGCTGTTCAGCAAGTCTATCTGTCAGTACATCTGCCAAAAGGCACTTCTCTGCTGGGCAAAGGCGGCGACTGGAACCCGGAAAACATCTGGGTGCTGCAAGGAGCCTTCGCTTTCTACCCGCGGGCAAAATTGGCGGCGACGGAATTGCTCCACTGGGTACGCCAAGGGCTTTATCCTGCCGGACAAAACCCGGATGATAACCTGGAAAATTTTGTCATTGACGGACAGGCTCTGCTCTTTTCTGCACTGCACCCGGCAACGACTCCGGACGCGACCTTGCAGCTGCGCACAACGCCCAGCTGGCTCTGCAAGGGAATCGCACTGATCCTGATCGTTGGCGTGGGGCTGCTACTCTGCAAAGCCTGCCTGTACAGCAAGCTTCTGACGCTTGGTTGCATCGCTGCCGCTGCGGGGCTGCTGGCCGTCTTTTTGCCGAATCTTCTGTCGGCTCTGATCAGCAACGCGTCCGGCCTGGCCGGAATCATCGTCCTGTTCGCCTGGTTTCTATTCTGGCTGAAAAACCTCCGCCTGCAACGAAAAACACCCACACCACCGCCACTGCCACCACATACTGAAACTCCCGCAGTCCCTCCCCCGGATGAACTAATCTGATACTGACCTTTCTTAGCTCGGTTCGTGGCACAG
>JBAXYW010000098.1:0-10958 GCA_041670605.1 Lentisphaeria bacterium | reverse complement strand
TTCCCCGTTCCCGGGTCTTCCCCAGAATGTAGCCGGAGCTTCCAGCTTCAGGCCGCTTCCCCGTTCCCGGGTCTTCCCCAGAATGTAGCCGGAGCTTCCAGCTCCGGATCCGCTCCCGTTCCCGAAATATTCCACCCTGCGCCAAGTGGTTATTTTGGGACAGGCGCGTTCCTAGTTCAGGCTGCGTAGCCCCAATAGGTGTTATGGAGTGCAACGGCTTGAGGAAGTTTGCAAAGCGGAAGCTTTGCTCCCGCACTCCATATGAATACGTCGGATAGGTACGTTTGTAGTTCCAGCTTTAGCCTGCGTGGCCCCAGCGGGCTTCAGCCCGCTTTCCCGTCCCCGGGTCTTCCCCAGAATGTAGCCGGAGCTTCCAGCTCCGGATCCGCTCCCGAAATGATTTCTTTGGGTAGGAGAAGAGGTTGCGGCATGTGCTCACAAAGACCAACGGAATATTCGACCATTGCGTTGTATTATTGCTTTCCGCTTTTCGCCGCATTACCTTATAGGGTCAAACATGGTGCGGATGGTTTCCAGTGGCAAGAGCCGGAAGGAAAAACAGGTTATGCGGAAAATATTTATTTGTCTTTGCAGCGAATATGGACATTTGGATGGAAGAGCACTCCGGCAGCTGACAGGAGGCTTGCAACAGCATGGGGATCATCTGCGGATCGTCAAAGATCTTTGTCGTGCGGCAGCATTGGAGCCGGAGACGATGGCGGAACTCGCCGGATTTGATTATGGAATCGCCTGCTATCCTCGTGCACTCCGAGCCTTATTCGCACGGCATCAGTTGACGGCACCAAAAATTTTAAATTTGCGGGTGGAATCTGCGGAAAAGCTGGCTGGCCAGCTGGGGATCGGATCCTTGCCGGAACTGTCCATAGAGGAACTTTCGGAGTCATCGGGCGGCACGGCGGGTTGGGTGGCTTGGTATCCGGTGATCGATTATGAGCGTTGTGTGAACTGCGGTAAATGTGTTGATTTCTGCATGTTTGGCGTTTATTTTAAAGACGAATACAAGGTCGTGGTTGGGACGCCAGAAAACTGCAAGACGAATTGTCCGGCCTGTGCCCGGATGTGTCCCGCGCAGGCGATTATTTTTCCCAAGATCGCAGAACAACCTATCAATGGCGCGGCTCCCCCTGCCGGTGGAAAGCCGGAAGAACATAAAAACAGAGGACTTATGGAGAAGTTAAAAGCACGAAATACCATCCAGAAACCGCCCCTTTTCAAGGATGAAAAAGAATGAAAGCCACGCTTTTGTGGCGGATTTTCAAAAGCTGCACCTGGCGCGTGTTATGGCAGCTGATTTTTAATTTTGCCTGGAAGGGGGCTGCGGCAGTACGCCATTTTGAGCGCCGGCAGAAAAAGAATCGCCCCTTTTTTCCGGCATTCCTGATGCTCTCTATCACCAATCACTGCAATTTACGCTGTCGTGGCTGCTGGGTGGAACAGACTCATCCGAGCCAGCAACTCTCCCTCGATCAGCTGCACGGGATTGTTGCTACCGCCCAAAAATATGGTTCTTCATTTTTCGGGATATTAGGTGGTGAGCCTTTGTTGTATCCTGAACTTTTCTCTTTCTTGGAAGCTCATCAGAAAGCCTATTTTCAATTATTCACCAATGGCTTTGCTCTCGACCGCGCCTGTGCCGAACATCTGGCGCGATTGGGCAATATCACTCCCTTGATCAGTATTGAAGGGATGGAAGAAGAATCCTGCCGTCGACGCGGTAAAAGCGAAGTCTTTTCCCGAGCCTTGTCGGCTGTAGAGGAAGCCGTGCGGGCAGGATTGTTCGTTGGCGTATCGGCCAGTATTACTAAAAACAATTTTACGGATCTGGTCAGCGAAGAATATCTGGATTTCTTGATTTCCAAAGGGGTGCATTATATCTGGTACTACATCTACCGCCCGGTCGGACGGAATCCTGAACCTGCCAATGCGCTTTCCGGAGAACAGATTCGGGCTTTGCGAGAGTTTGTTGTGGAGCAGCGCTGCAAGGCCGGAATTCTGATTATTGATGCATATTGGGATCATCAGGGAAGGGCTCTCTGTCCGGGGGCTACCGGCCTGTCCCATCATATTAGTCCCGGCGGAGCGGTGGAATTCTGCCCGCCGATTCAATTTGCCTCCGGAGTGCTGGGACCAAAAGCCGAAAACCTGGAGGAAATTCTGCAACAACCGCCCCTGCTGAAGGAACTGCGTTCCTTCGTAGCAGACAAAACTCGGGGCTGCATTCTGTTGGAAGATCCGCAAAACCTGGCAGAATTTCTGCGTCAGCACCAAGCTCGGGATTCTTCCAATCGGGATGCGTATGCCGAATTGATGGCGATGTCGCCGTTGCCCGGTCATGATCTGGCCGAGCCCCTGTTGCCTGAAAAATCTTGGGTTTATCGCTTTGCGAAAAAGTATTATTTTTTCGGATTTGGAGCATACGGTTGAATTCTGTTACATCAGTTTCAGTACCACAGACAGTTCCGGAAACCCTGGAGCTGCGACGAGAATTGCGCTTGCGCCTTGCGCAATTCATGGGAGAACGAAAAATTCTTGCCCCGTTGGAATTTCGTACTCTGCAGGAACTCGCCAGCCAGTTCTTAAGAGAAAATTGTTTCTTTGAAAATCATTTGGATTGGTTCATGATTTTCATCAATAATATACTTTGGCGTGATGTGATCAAACGGGTGCCGCGTTCCAAAAGATTGTTGATGCTGCCGTTTTGTTTACGGGATTCTCAAAACTGCGAAGCTAGTTATGATGAATTTGGACTGCTCTGCAATCACTGCGGGCGCTGCCGGATTCCCGAGCTGCAACGTCAAGCAGAGGAGTTGGGTTTGACTACCCTGGTGGCGGAATCGTCTTCGCAAGTGGCTGAATGGGTGCAATCCGGTGAAATTCAGGCCGTGATCGGGGTGGCCTGTTTGCATTCCATGGCCAAAACCTTTCCCGCGCTGAATCGCAATGCGGTGCCAGGCATTGCCATCCCATTGAATCGGGACGGCTGCAAGGATACGGATTTTGATCTGGATGTGCTGCAAGAGGCTCTGGCGATTGAAGAAGAAGACGTTTTGGAATTGCCCTCGTACGATCAATTGAATGCGCGGATACAGGAGTTGTTCAGTCCGGAATCTTTGGCCAAGCGGATGCTGTTTGGCAGTCGTCCGGCGGAACAGTTTGCTGCTGAGATCAAACGAGTGATGGGCGAACATGGCAAGCACTATCGGCCTATGCTGACATTTCAGGCTTGGCTGGCCTTGAGCGAGGCGCCTGTAATTCCACCTTGGCTGGAACAGCTTGCCCTGGCGGTGGAATGTTTTCACAAGGCCTCGCTAGTGCATGATGATATCGAAGATGATGATCTACTGCGCTATGGCGAACCAACCGTGCATGAGCGCCAAGGTGTCGCGGTGGCCATCAATCTTGGGGACTATCTGGTGGGAGAGGGATACCGACTGCTTTCCGGCGAGCTGGTACCGCCGGCATTAAGGGCGGGCTTGTTGGCCGCTGCTGCGCAGGGGCATTGTGAACTGGTGCTGGGTCAGGCTCAGGAACTGGAATGGCGTAATAAAAGCATGTCCTTCGAAATGCTGCTCGATACTTTTCGCCTGAAAACCGCCCCGGCCTTCCGGGTGGCTCTGGAAATTGGAGCCTTGGCGGCTGGTCATCTGGAATCCTATCGGGAGGTGTTTCTTAGTTTGTCGGAAGCCTTGGGAGTCGCTTATCAGCTGCTGGATGATCTGACCGATAAGGCAGAGGATAATTCCTCCGCCGTTTTTCTTTATGCGCAATTGAAAATTGTGTCCCATGAGGAAGCACGAGTGGCGCTGCAGAAGCTGTATGAATCCTACCGCCAGAAGGCCTTCGCTGAATTGGAAAAACTGGATTCCCAAGCGCTGAAAAGCCTGCTTTTTCGCATGACAGAAAAAATCCTGGATTTGGAGTATGGAGAAATACTCCCGCTGAGTGTGGAACCCGCACAAGGCAGCTGAGGTCTGAATGAAGGGGAGCAAGAGGATGGGCATTCAGCACGCACAATGGCGGCGCTCGCAAGCGACCGCCCGCAGAACGGCAGGGGGGGGGCTCAAGCGACTGCAGTTACCAGCGTATCCACAAAGAGGGAAATTTGCATTAAGATGTTAGTTGACGAAACGATAGCGCAGAAGATGTTTGCCGGCTTGTGTTGTGGCCGTGAGCGGTGTACGACAGAGGCATTGCGTGTGTTGTCGGATTTTGTTTTGGGTCAACAGGCTGGGAACGGTGGTTTTGTTAACCGGGGCGGGCAGGCGGACTTGTACTATACGATGTTTGGCCTGTTGCTTGTCGCCGTGCTGCGGGTTCCGATCCGCCGTGACCAAGTTGCGCGCTATCTTGATAGCCTGGATCCTGTCAGTCTGGATTTGGTGCATCTGCTTTGCCTGGTGCGTTGCCGGGTACTGCTGGCGTATCTGGCATTGCCCGAGACGCTTCAGAATGCCGCTGCGGGATTAGGCCTGCGGGGAAACGTTTCTGAAGCGCTTTGCCGTCAAGGTGCTGAAATGTTGCATTCCCGGCAGACCACTCTTTTCCCCTTGCAGGATCCCACGTCCCCGTATTCTCAGTTTCTGCGACTTTCGTTGGCTCAAGAACTCGGCTTTTCCTATGCTGGGGAAAGCTTGGCGGACTACTGCCAGGCAGATGGTCTTTTCAGCAATCTCAAAGGTGCCGAATACAGCAGTACGAATGCCAGCAGTTCAGCTCTGGTGCTTGGATACTACGGTTGCGGCTGTAAGATTGAATCCGAGACTTTGCGGATGTTTTCCTGTTGCCAGCAGCAGGATGGTGCCTTCAAAGCCGCAGATGGCGCTCCGCAAACGGATCTGCTTTCCACTGCGACGGCCGCCTTTGCCTTGTCACTTTATCAGGTTAAACCCGCCTTGTCGGTAAGGGATTTCCTTTATGCGGCGTTTACAGAGAGCGGCGGATTTTCGTCCGGAGCAGGGGATTTGATGGCGGATCTGGAATATACCGTGTATGGCTTGTTGTTGATGGGCGTCTCCTGAATAATGGATAAAGTAACGGAATATTATCAAGATTGGTCGACGGAGCTGCTGGCTGCAAGAACGCCGGAAGGCGTCTGGCAGGGAGAATTAGCTTCTTCGGCAGTGTCCACGGCAACCGCGGTCGTTGCGTTGCACTGTCTGGATCCCCTACATTACCAGGATTTGATACGCAAGGGGAGGCACTGGTTGATGGCGACGCAATTGCAAAATGGGGGCTGGGGTGATACACCGGAATCCCCTGCCAACCGGACGGCATCCCTGCTGGCATATGCCGCCATCTTCCAGGACACTGAACTGAAGTCTGTGAGGCAAAAGGCCGAAGCCTTCCTGACAGAA
Source organism: Lentisphaeria bacterium (assembly GCA_041670605.1). GTDB lineage: Bacteria > Verrucomicrobiota > Lentisphaeria > Oligosphaerales > Oligosphaeraceae > JAQVUB01. The sequence goes on along the minus strand of JBAXYW010000098.1, from coordinate 5,583 downwards.
AATTTTTCTAGTGTCCTTCCTGAGCAATTGCGTGCCGGCATTCTACAGAAATACGGTTCTGACCGCACCTTCGCGGTTCCGATTCTGGCCTTATGCGCTACTGTTGGCCTGCTTGGTGATTCCGATCAAGCCTGGCGAGACATTCCCCGTCTTCCCTTTGAGCTGGCAATTTTGCCGGGCGGCTTGCTACGTTTTTTGCAGCTACAGGTGGTCAGTTATGCCATTCCGGCGTTGATCTGCGTGGGCATCGCGCAACATCGCAAAAATCCTTCGCTGTTGCTCGGCTGGCTGCGCGAAGGTCTGATCGGTCGCAGTTTGCGCGTTCTGCATGCCAAACAGCCTCATTCCGGCGGGTTTCTCGAGGCTGCTCCCTTGACTGCCTTCTGCTTGATTTGTTTGTCGGCGGCGGGTTTGACGCAGGATCCGACTGTGCTTGCCGGTGCAAATTTTCTTTGTGCGACGGTGCGTTCCGATGGTTCCTGGCCGATTGACAGTAATCTGGATCAATGGCTGACATCATTGGCCGGGAAGGCAGTGATTGAAAGCCTGTCGGAAGATGAAAAAGCAGTCTTGGCGGAGCAGGTTTTGAGCCGTCAATTCAAGGCAGTGCATCCCTTTACGGGGGCACGTCCGGGCGGCTGGGGCTGGACACCATTAAGTGGAGCAGTTCCGGAAGCTGACGACAGCTCGGCGGCGCTGATTCTTCTGCATTCGCTGTGCGGCGGAACGATTTGTCCGGAAATCGAACGCGGTTGCCGCTGGCTTTTGGAGATTCAAAATCGCGATGGCGGGATACCAACATTTTGCCGAGGCTGGGGGCGTTTGCCCTTTGACCACAGCAGTCCGGACATCTCCGCACATGCGTATCGAGCGTTGTCGCTTTGGATGCCGGAATTGCCCGAGGCGTTGCAGATCGAAACCCGGCAAGCTCTGCAAAAAATTCTTCGTTATCTTGAGGCGCAGCAAGATCCGGATGGTGCATTTTTACCGCTCTGGTTTGGTGATCAGCAAGCGCCTGACCTGCAGGCTCCGGTTTACGGAACTGCGGTGGTGTTAGAGAATCTACAAGGGATGACACTTCCCTGGCTGCTGAACGCACGTGATTTTCTGCTGGAGCAGCAGCTTGCCTCTGGAGCCTGGGGATGTATGGCAAGCCAATGCCCCAAGGTGATTTTTACCGCCCGCGCCATAGCGGCATTGGCGCCTTTTCCGGAAGCCCGCCAGGCGCTGCAGCGGGGGCTTGCGTTTTTGCAAGCGTATCTCGAGGGCAGGCGGGCGTTGCCGGCAGAACCAGTCGGTTTGTACTTTTCCCAGTTGTGGTATTCGGAAAAACTCTATCCTGAAATTTTTCTGGTTCAGGCCTTGGATTGTCTGAAAACTCATTGCACAGATTGAGGCCTGCACTACTTTTAGCGGTATCGATTCTTCATGTCTTATCATAAACTCACAGAATGGATGGCGACTCTTTTGTTTCTGCTGCTGGCGGCAGCGGGAATCTACCATTTTGCCAGTTTCCGGAGCCGTTTCAATATTGTCTATGCTTTGCCACAGGAGGATGCAAGGCTCTTTCGGACGGAAGAAACGACCCCGATCCGTATCGGGGAACATTTTCAGCGTTTTGCCGAAAGCGTTCCTTTGGAGAATACCGGGAGCTGGCCGGGTTTTCGCGGTGCCAATCACGATAATATCGTTTCCGATTCCCCCCCATTGCAGACGAACTGGGGCAAACAGGGACCGACCGTGTTATGGCGGCAGGAGTTGGGAGAGGGCTATGCGGCTCCGGTAATCGCTTATGGTTTTGTTTACATACTGGATTATCTTGAACAGGAAGAAGCGGATGCTTTGCGCTGTTTCAGCCTGTTTGATGGGCATGAAATCTGGCGGCGCTCCTATCGCAACTCTATCCGGCGGAATCATGGCAAATCGCGGACGGTCAGCGCAGTTTCGGAACAGACGGTCGTTACGATAGGTCCAAAAGGGCATGTCATGGCCACCGATGCATTTTCAGGCGATCTGCTCTGGAGCTGCGATATGCTGGCGGAATACCAAACCGAGCTGCCGCAGTGGTATGCTGGCCAATGCCCCCTGATCGATCAGGGAGCAGTGATCCTGGCACCTGCCGGAAAAGAGGCTCTGCTGCTGGCATTGGAATTACGCAGCGGGGAGGTCCGCTGGCAAACGCCAAATCTGCCGGGCTTGAAGATGTCGCATTCGTCGATCATTCCGATGACGCTGCAGGGAGTGCCGCAGTACGTCTATGCCGGGCTTGGGGGACTGGTTGGCATTTCGCTGGAAGGAGAATTGCTTTGGCATGCCAAAGACTGGCGTCCACCGGTCTGGGCACCATCACCAGTACAGCTTTCCAGTGAGCAGATTTTTCTGACAGCGGGGTATGGTGCTGGCTCTGCACTGTTGCAGGTTGCTTATGATGAAGGGTGTTGGGTGACGACGCTCAAGGAGCAATGGAAACCCTCGATGGGGCCGGCTTCCGAACAGCAAACACCGATTTTTTATCACGGTTTGCTGTTTACGATTCAGCCGAAGGATGCCGGTACTCTCAGGGCACAGCTGGTTGCCGCCGACCCGCTGAAAATGCCGGAGGTGTTGACGGGATCCGGCAGGGAAGAACGCTTCGGTCTGGGGCCGTATCTGCTGGCAGATCAGCGCTTCTGGGTTGTTGATGATCAGGGCGTGTTGTCCGTTTTTGAATTGATCGGGCAGGAATTCCGTAAGCTGGCCGCACATCGAGTTTTGCCGGGCTTCGATGCCTGGGGGCCGATTGCATTTGCGGATGGCCGGATGATTCTGCGGGATGCTACTTCTATGGTGTGCTTGGATCTGCGTGAAAAAACCGGGAAATAAGCTACGATGGTAGTTGCAAAGGAGTTTTCCTGTGATGCTTTTAAATCGCTGGCAATGGGTGAGTTTCAGTATCGGCTTGGCGCTGTTGCTGCTGGGCGGAATCCTGTTTTTCCGGAATAATCCTGAAATCCAGTTGACACCCGGTGCCGGCAGGCAATCTGCTCCGGTTTCAGCTCTGCCGGATGCTGCACCTGCCCAATTAGGGGATCTGGAATTTCGAACGGATCGGGAAAAACGCAGCGTCATCGCCCGGCGAATCAGTAGCGGAGAGCAAGTCTGGGAATCTCAGGGCAGCGAGGGCTGGATCGTTCCCGGAGCAGCGTTCCCGCTCGATATCTCTCCCGAAGGGCAGCTCTGGGTTGCCAATGTCGGACGAAAACGGCTCGAACAGCTTGATCCTGAAACCGGGCAATTTATTGCTTCCTGGGAACCCCGCGAAGCGTTTTCGGGCTGCTGCAATCCAGTGCGTTTTGCTGCTCTCGCCGGAGGACGTTTTCTGACGATGGAAAAGGGAGTGCGGCAAGCCCGGCTATATGCTCCGTCGGGTGAGTTGCTCAAGATAATCGTTCCGGACTTATCCGGATCGGAGTTCAATTATCAACTGCGGCATACACCCGAGAAGGTCTATCTGCTTGATAACGATCCAAAATCCTGGCAGCCAAGAGTATGGGAGCTTGATGCGCATGAATAGACGCGAATTTCTTAAAAAAATTGGCCGTTCGGGCTTGCTCAGCCTGCTGGGCTATGGAGTCTATCGAAGCCTGCGGTCTGACTCGGAAGAAGTAAGGGATTCCCGCTGTCTCGGCAATGGGGTTTGCCGGGCTTGCCCGAGAAGAACGCAATGCGGCCATCCTACGGCGATATCCTTTCGGGAGGCACAATAATGCAACGACGACAATTTTTCCGCCGGCTGCTGGCACTGTTGTTGGCACTGCTTCCGCTGGCCTTCTGGTGGCGTCAGCGCGGCAAAAGCAAAGGGATGTTGTGGCAGATTGATCCGGATAAATGCGTGCAATGTGGTCGTTGTGCGACGCAATGCGTACTGTCCCCCTCGGCGGTGAAATGCGTGCATCAATATGCCAGCTGTGGATATTGTGAATTCTGCAGCGGGTATTATCACGGCAAGTATCTGGAACTGAATACGGCGGCAGAAAATCAGCGTTGTCCGGTAGGGGCGATTCAGCGCACTTTTGTGGAAGACCCGTATTTTGAATATAAGATTGACGAAGACCTATGTATGGGCTGCGGCAAATGTGTCAAAGGCTGTGCGGATTTCGGCAATGGTTCTCTTTTTCTGCAGGTACGTCATGACCGTTGCCTGAATTGTAATCAATGTTCAATTGCAGCACACTGTCCGGCCGATGCCTTTGTGCGGGTGCCCAATGATCATCCGTATCTTTTCAAAAAAGCCCCTGTGGAGCTGAAATCATGATTTTTCTCGCTCAAATGCGTTTTCCCAAACCCGAGTTCAAGGATTATGTTGAACCTGTACTAAAGTTGGAAGAACGGATTCCGGATACCTTGTGGTTGCGGGTGGGGATCCTGGCGTTGCTGTTGCTGCTGACCGGGTTGTCTTTGTATCGCTGGCGTTCCCGGAAGAAGTTGCAGCTGCTTGCAGCCTGCAGCCTGCTGATTTTTGGTTTTCTATTTACGGCCTGTCCCTGTCCGATTGGTATGTATCAAAATCTGACTGCTTCCCTGTTTTCCGGACAGGCCGTGCCGCTGGCCATTGTCGTGCTTTTTGTGCTGCCACTGGTCGTGGCCTTATATTGGGGAAGGCTCTTCTGCATGGGGGGCTGCCCAATCGGCGCACTGCAGGAACTGCTGCATCTTAAAACGATCCATGTCCCCCTGTGGCTGGATCGACTTTGCCGGCAAATCCCTCTGCTGATCCTGCTGGTCTTCGCAGTTATCGCCGGCAGCGGTGGAAATTTTTATTTCTGCCGCCTGGATCCTTTTTACGCAGTTTTTGGTTTCAGTACCTCAGCTGCACTTTGGGGAATTGCGGCTTTTTGGCTTGTGCTTGGCTTGTTTGTTTCGAGGCCATTCTGCCGATATCAGTGCCCCTATGGCGTCTTGCTGCGCTTTTTTTCGCTATTTTCCAGCCGCAAAGTCGAAATTACGACCGGAACCTGCGTACGCTGCAAACTTTGTGAACAAGGATGCCCGAACGGAGCGGTCATTGCACCGGAACCACTGAAAAGTTCAGAAAATCACGAAGTTGGCAGCCGTCGCCTGAGCCGCATGATTGTTTTGTTTCCGTATGTGGTTCTGCTTTGTGCAGTGGCGGGGTACTGGTTGTCCGGAGTAATCGCCTTGACGAATAACGAAGTAATGCTGTTGCGGGATATGGAAAAGGGCAACGCTACTCGTGCAGTAGCCGCCTTTGAGGCCTCCGGGCGCCCCCTGCCGGATTTACAGGCTTCAGCAGAGAAAAATAGGCGTTTTATCCGCATTGGCCTGACCTTGTCCGGAGCGATCTTTGGGGCGGTTCTGATGCTGGAATTGATGGCCTTGTCGCGACGGCGCTATTCCGGCAAAGCCTATCAGGTGGATGCCGGGCTGTGCTTTGCCTGCGGGCGCTGTTACGAGGTCTGCCCAGTCGAGAAAAAAACACGGACACTGACACACGGACGGACACGGACGAACACGGACACAACTTACCCTCCCCGCTCACTCCCAAGCCACCAGCGGGGGCGGCCTCATCGTAGCCCCGGGCTA
>JBAXYW010000097.1:0-10988 GCA_041670605.1 Lentisphaeria bacterium | reverse complement strand
CGTTTGGCTTGTGGCGCCCTCCGGGCGCTGACTTTAGGGGAGCCGCTTACCCCCGGTTCCCTTGCCCTTCGGGCTGCGGTCACCGGGGGTTATGATTGTGCAGCCCTCCGGGCTGTCGAAAAAGTGCCGATGGCATTTTTACAAGTTAAATGTTAATCAGCATTGGAGATTAAGTTCTCTGAATTTGTCGTTGATAGGCAATGACTTATGAAAACACTACGTAAGATTAGTGGCGTTTTGAGGCTGTAGAATTGGGTCAAAAGAGCACATTTAAGCAGAAAATCAACCCATTAAATTTCCCGAAGAGCCGAAAAATTTCAACCCATTAAAAAACCTGACGCGCCGAAATTTCCTGCCAAAATGGTTTCCTTCCTTCTCATAAATGGGAACTTGGCTCGCAGATGAATTTATGGATAGGACGCGATCAGTTTTTCTTGAAGTCAGAGTCACTAGGCCTACTTCTTTTCGATTTTATTGCTTTTGTCATTGTTCAAAATCATCTTTGCGTCTTCCATTGGAACATGATTTTGCACACGTCCGTCATCGAGAGGATCATCCACCCTGTTGGCAAGATCGCGAAAGAGCCGTTTCATGTCTTGTATTCCGCCGCAAAAAAACCAGATTGTAGAAATCAAAGCGACTACGCTGGGCACGACAATACTGAAAATAAAAAAATAACCGCTCCACCAACGTGCCGGCCAAGGATCGAACAGATTCCAAACCAGCACTATCACGAAAGCAATGATTACCTGATAGATAAACGCATAAGTAAATACTCCCCAAGCGATAATTCGGTCACCGGTAGAATACTCCGGGGTGATTCCAATTATTTTACTGAAAGCACTACGAATTGTCCAAGCCGATGATATTTTTTTTTCGCCGGTGATATTGTATTTTCCGCGATACAGCAACCGGTCAAGATTATATGGGTGGCGACAAGTCATCAAGGATACCAAAACATATGCGGTAAGACCGAAGAGCATAGCGAGAAAAAATATTTCATTCGAATTAATCGGAAATTTTACAGGATTCATCTCCCATACAACGAAAGGATTGAACGGCCTTGAGACTGCCGTAAACACCCTCCCAACCCCCTCCACCCAGCCGATTGCATCCAACCACGGATACACATGATCAGCCCAGTTGCGCTGAAGCAATAATCCAATCAGGGAAAACCCCGACCCTGCAAAAATGGACGAGAAAGCTCCGGCGGTAGTACCAAAACGGCTGTACAAGCCAAAAATCATTACCGGACCGGCGCCACCAAGCCAAAACGAGGCTACTATCAATCCGAACATATTGATATAATCAAGATGGACAAAAAACAATGATACAAGGAAAAAAAACATCGATACAAGCAATGAAGCAATCCGCAAATATCGAACATGCTGTTCCGGTGTAAGGGGTTCTTTTAAGAAGGGTAAAACCACGTCTTGAACAATCGTTGATGAAACATTAAAAATCCGCGAATCATCAGTGGAAATCAGCAGCATGATCATCATCAACGCAAATATCCCCATCAGTCCTACAGGCAACATCTTGTGTAGAACAACCGGCATCATCATCTGATGATAAAGAGTACGAAACTTCTGAAACGCAAAGTTGCCTTGCGCTGTATTGCCAAAAGTTTCGGCTGCAACATCCATATATGGAGTGTCCAGGTTATTAATTCGTGAAAGCGGCTGGTCTGTGCCGATCTGATGCGGATGCTGAGGAATGGCGGAAATTTTTGAAATCAATTTTGTTTTCGTTTCATCATCGACGCCTATTTCAGTTACAATTTTTTCGGAGAGTGAAGTCCGAATCTCTTGGGCTTGCGATGCAAAATTTTTATGTGACATGATAGTGATGATGGTGATTGCAACCAATATGCACATCATTGACGAAAAACCGTTACGCCAGGCGCCAAGGATGCCGGCCATTTTTTGTTCATGCGGTGTTCGTGCACAGGAAGTGTTATCATTGCCGATCCAACTGGCGCGATTGAGAATGGTCGTGGTTATAGTAACCACCAAAGCGAAAATGTTGAAATCACGCAATTGATCAATATCGAACGGACTAAGAAAGCTTTCCCCCGGAATCCGGTCCAGCATAACTGGGGCTATTTCTCCCTTCCACGAAAAAGTGTAGATGATGTATCCGACAATGATGGCAAAGATGGGATAGCAAATCATACCCTGAAAGCAGTCTGTTATCAAAAGCGAGACACGACCGCCCGGCCAAACAATAGCCATTGCGATGATTAGCACCAGTCCGACAACAATGGCAAAACTCGAAACCGACCAGCCAAAGATGGAAATTGTTTGTGGCAGATTCAGATAGTATACAAAAAAATTAGCTGCTACAGCCGGGCCGATAGCGTTGCATGTCAAGTCGACAAGGGCACGCACGATGGCAGCAAAGACTCGGAACTGACGATTATAACGCATTTCCAGAAATTGTCCGAATGACAGTGCCTTGGTTTCCCTGTAGCGATAAACACAATAGCCGGTCAAGCCCATGATGAGTCCAATTGGCGCAATGATATGTTTCCAGAATTCCAGAGCATATCCGGTCTGGTAGTTTATTTCGACCAGTGCTACCAGTGTTATGACGCTCAAGTTTGCCGTCATGTCTCCGACACAGAGGACATATCTTCCCGCTACTCGGCCAGCGGCCAGAAAATCCGCTACTCCGTGAATATATTTACGTGCATAAAACGCCAATCCGACAACGAAAATCAACGGAAATACCGCGATACACCAGTCAATCAGTTGCATAATAAGACCTATACTGCTAAAAATTAAGAAACAAACTGTGAATGATAATCAAAATCGGTACCATTTTTGACAAGCTCTGGCTCCGTTTTCGAAGAAAAAGCAGAAGCGGATTTTTCTCTACAAAATCCTGATTAAAACTTGGAGTAGACGGGCGCCCACAAGCTAAACTATAGGTTGGCGCCAATTCGGAAGCTGGCAGAACGTCGTGCGCCAAAGGCGCATAACTATGCTTAACCCCAATCTTTTAGCCTGGAGAAAGGCAAGTTCCTATAAGCGGATGTATTGGAGATGCATTGCAGAAAGCGGGAGCGGAGAAGCGGGCTAAAAGCCCGCTGGGGCTACGCAGCCTTAAAGCTGAACTACAAACGTACACATACCCAATGCGTTGCGTGAATCGTTTTAAAATTTTCCGCCAAAAGAAATTGGCTGGCAGTAGTATATAATAATGGACAGTTTTTTATGGTACCCTTTGGAAGACAAATTTGGTGCCAATTGGACTTGAAATGGACAACAAAAGACGGGTTAAGTCATATTATCAGCATTCTGTAACTGAAGCGGGGGGGGGGGGAATTGGGACACTATCCGATTGATCACTACTTCGCTGTGGTTCTATGTCAATATCAACGGGCAAATCGTTCGCCAATTGCACATTTCGTGTCTCATTTTAAGCCGCAGTTATTTGCTTGGCAGACCATATGCATTATGCACCAAGCTTCATTTACCGGTAATTCCACACTGTTGCTTCTCCACAACTTGCTGGAATAATTGTGCCGCAGCATCAATAATCACTTGTTCTGTACCTTCAGCAAAGCAGGAAGGATACCAGAAAAACCGATGCCAATCATAGCGAGGCGTATCTCCATCTTCCCGTAAACTCTTGTCGCTCGCCAGATATCCGGCGTAACCGTTCGCATAGCCGACAACGAACAAATCCTTCACCGGCGACATCCGTTTCAATCGCAGGCCAATTTCTACAAACACTTCGCCCGGCAACGCCAGAAGCAGAATTTTCCCGCCGATTCCGATACATTGAATCTCGCCTTCGACGGTCTTGGCCATGCTGCCGTTTTCCAATTCAGGAATGATCCGGGCTGCCCAATCCGCATCCCAGGGACGCTCCGTTCCGTTCCGCCTCCGGTCTTCAAGTTCTTTCGTCACCTCTGCCGGGTTTGGAAGTGAAAGCAGCGGAAAAGACACCGTCGTCGAAAACACCGACACTCCGGTCAGAGAGGTAGTCTCCGTCAGTTCAAAGACTTTCACCGCTTCTCCTGCTATTGCATAGCCGATGCGTCGTGCACCTGCTTCTTCCGAGCAATAAACGAAGTCGGTTTTCCCGTCATTCCCGGTTTTTAACCAGTTCACCTTCAAATCACCGGAAGCACCGTTGACGAAAAAGGCCTCGACACGGCCATCGTAAAGTTTTTCAACGGCATCCTGCAAATAACCCGGGAAGTCGGCAGATATGTACTTTCCCCATGTCAGTACGCTGGCGTGGGCGGCAAAATTGACAAGTATTGCCAGCGGAACACCGCTAACGTCGTCAATACGCAGGACAGAGACATCCGGATCATCCGGGGCATCCGGATTCGGCGCCCATTTGGCTCCTTCCGGTGTCTGGATCCATCGGTTTATGTTCAGCTTTGCGTTGCCTTTACCTGCGCCGATCCGGGCTTCCAGTAGATTTTGAGTTGCCTGAAAAATCATTCCGGTGATCCGGTCGACAAAATACCAGAAATAATGTTCATCCGGTTCGCAGGAAAGTCCTCGCCAGCGATTCAGCATGGTTGTATTGGCACAGGAGTGATTGTGCGAGGCCGCCATCATAATATGGCTTCCTGGAATTCCGGTCAGTCGCTCCGTTTTCTCCCGAATTGCAGCTGCCGCGTCTTTACCGAAAAGTGCGATATCAGCTGTAACGAGAACCACTTTGTTCCCCTCGTCTTCAAGGACAAGCGCCTTGGCGTACAGCTCATGCCGTACGGCTAAAATTTTACCTTTCACCGGCGGTGTGATCATCGACTTTGCAATGCCAACTTTCATTTTGACTTCTCCTTGGTTATTTCACAGTCTCTGGCTTTTATTTTTTCCCGATCCATCAGCGACACTCCGTCCTCGACACGTCCATCATCCAGAGGATCATTGACTCGCAACGCTAGGTCTTTAAAAAGACGGCGCAAGTCGACAATACCTCCAATCAAAAACCATATGGTTGAAACCACGCCCACCACCCCGGCTACCAGCAAAGTGGTGACGAAAAAATAGTGCCCCCACCATTGCGCCGGCCATGGTGAAAACAGATTCCAGACCAGCACTGCGACAAAGCATAAGCCAATTTGATAGATAAAGTATAGCAGAATAACGACCACGAGATGATCCGGTCGGTAAGGGTGTATTCCGGTGTGATACCGATCAATTTGCCGGCCACTGTCCTCCAACTCCACTTCGCCTTTATGGCCTTCTTTTCATCGATACTATATTGACCGCGATGCAACAGCCGGTCAAGGTTGTAGGGATGACGATAGGTTATCAGCGACACAACGATATAGGAAGAGATTCCGGCAAACATGGCGATACAATAGATCTCAATCGAGTTTATCGGAAATTTTACCGCATCCATTTGCCAGACCACATAAGGTGCTAACGGTCCTGAAACCGTCTTTAGCAAACCATCCAGTTGATCAGTCCATCCCATGTTTTGGATAAAAGGATAGACATGATCTGCCCAGTTGCGTTGAAGCAACAGCCCGATCAGCGAAATACCAGATCCGGCGAAAATGGAGGCAAAGGCACCGGCGGTAGTACCAAAACGGCTGTACAGGCCGAAAATCATCACCGGGCCAGCACCGCCGGACCAGAGCGATGCCATAATGAGGCTGAACATGTTGATATAGTCCAAATGCACAAAAAATATTGAGAATAGGAAAAATAACATAGCTACCAGAAGAGAGCAAATCCGCAACCACCTCAAATGCCGTTCAGGAGAAAGTGAAGTTTTGTGCAGCGGCATAATTACATCCTGAATAATAGTCGCTGAGCTGTTGAAGATGTGGGAATCATCGGTAGAGAGCAACAGCATAATCATCAGCAACGCAAAAACCCCCATCAGTCCGGTCGGAAACATTTTCCTACATGCTACTGGCAACATCATCTGATGGTACAGGGTGCGGAATTTTTGAAAAGTCAGATTGCCATTTCCATTATCACCAAAGACTTCGGCGGCTGCCTTCATGTAAGGCGTATCCAGATTTTCGTTTCTGGAAAGTGGTTCATCCATGCCGATGCAATGCCTCTGCTCCGGGATAGCGGTCAAGGTGGCGGTCAAGCAGTTCCGGGTATCGTTGTTCGAAAGAACTTCTCCAGCCACTTTCGCCGAAAGCTCCACCCGAATATCCTTAGCCAATGTGGCAAAATGCTTGTGCGACATGACGGTTATGATAGCGATCGCGATCAGCAGATTCATTACACTGGAAAAACCGTTTCGCCAGGCGCCAAGAATACCTGCCATTTTCTGCTCATGTGGGTTACGCGCGCAGTTGGTTGTATCATTGCCGATCCAGTTGCCACGGTTCAGCACCGAGCCAAAGATGGTCACTAGCAAAGCAAAAATATTGAAATCCCGCAGTTGCTCGATATCAAACGGATTAAGGAAACTCTCGCCCGATACACGATCCAGCATCACCGGACAGATTTCTTCTGACCAGGAAAAGGTGATCAGAACATATCCGACGACGATCACAAATATAGGATAACTGATCAACCCCTGAAAGCAATCTGTGATTAGAAGTGAAACACGGCCAGCAGGCCAAATTACCAGTATCGACATGGACAGCACTATGGCCAAGATAATGACAAAGCAGGGAATCGAAATCCCTAGAATAGTAATCTTGTGCGGAAGTCCGAGGAAATAGATGATGAAATTGGCAGCCACCGCTGGACCAATGGCATTGGTCAGCATTTCGGCGACGGTGCGCAATGCCGCTGCGAAGATGCGGAAAGTGCGATTGTAACGTATTTCCAGAAATTGGCCGATTGAGAGTGCTTTGGTTTCGCGAAAGCGATAGACACAGTATCCGGTCAGCGACATGATCACACCAAGTGGCATAAGAATGCGTTCCCAAAAGGTCAATGCATACCCGATCTGATATTTTGCCTCAACCAACGCTACCAGCATCAGAACGCTCAATGCTGATTCCAGTGAACCGACTGCTATCACATATCTCCCGGCAACACGCCCCGCCGCCAGAAAATCTACCACGCCACGGATATATCGGCGTGAATACAGCGCCAGAATCAATATTACCGCTACCGGTATAAGCAAGATGCACCAGTCGATCAAATGCATGGAATCAGATTCTCCAAATAATTATCTATTCGACAAAACAGCAGGTTTATATGTCCAGCATTGCAGCTTGGCTAATTCCACCAGTCCGGGTGCCGTGAAGGATTGATCCGGAGTCAGCCAACGCCATATATCACGAACTCGTTCTTCATTCACCAGATCTTCTGTAACCAGCCGGGCCCGCATGATCGATACCGTAGCCGGCATATTATCCTCCACTATGACGTGGAAAATACTGGCCAGCGTTGCCAAATAATCCGATGGTGAAATGAGCATCGATCCGACTCGAATTCCAGCCGGAATATGCCCATGCACAGTCATGTAATCATTGATGTCAATCAGTGATGCGGCAAAATGATGCCACGGCAAACCAGTAGCCCGTTTATCGGTCTGGCAGCGACGAACCGGGCCGAAAATGTTTGCTATGTAATGTTGCTGAGGCTTGCCTCGCTGAGTCAGTCTAGATAGCGAAAAACTTACCAATAGATAGAAAATTTCCGCAGCAGAGAGGTATCCACCGTCAAAGGGACGATAGCTTATTTCCGCAAGGCTGTCCGCTGCCAGCTTCGCCAGTTCATTATAGTTGAAAATATGCTTATAATGCTGATCGGCATAAAGCGAACATATTTCCGTCGGTGTAACCACCTGCAGATCCTGGAAAGACAAAGCGTATTGCAGATAGCGTTCAAAGCCAAGCCACCGCTCTTCTTGTTTTCCTTTTGAAAAAGGACGCGGTTTTTTCCATTCATTTTCCGGAGGCATCGCACCATTTCGAAAATTGACTTCATCCCAGTATTCTCCGGTAGTAAAGTTACAGTCGTGGGCAGCGAAGTTGAGAAGTCCGCCTCCCATGGAGCGAGCCTTTTGGACGCTTTCAAGATGAATTTTCATGCCCCTTTCCGGATCGTCTACATCACCGCTGCGAAGCGTGGTATCCATCTGCAAGATTCCGCAATACCAATATGGAGTCGGTCCGGGATTCAGATAACTCCACATACTGGTGTAAACTTTCATGCCTAAAGCGTGCATCGCACCGTATGCCTGTGGTGCCCAGTTCCCTCCACCATGACCATAGCCAATTGGAACTTTGCCGAAGGTTTTCCGGATTAAATTGACCATGACGGATTCCCGCCTGATGAATTCAACGATACCATCGCTCCATCCGGTTTCACTAAGAAACTCTCGGACGGATGGATGAAGCGAGTGACCATAACTGTGTGAGGTGATATCGTGCTTTTTGAGCACATTGATCACATCGCTGCGCCCCCTGCGTAAGAGTCCTTCAATCTTCTTCCCGGTGATGTTGAAATTTCCCCGGACTCGGCAGGCATCCATGATATTGGCCAGACGCAGAGTCGAATCATCTGAATCCTCCAAAAGAAAATCCTCAGTGTCCAATCGAAGAACCAGATAGACCTTTCCTGGCATGAATATCTTCTCCATGTTGATTATTGGTTGAGGCCTGTTCCGTTGAGCAGTGTCAGAAACATGACTTTTCCATTTGGTGAAACAGCGACTCCAAGCCGACCGGTCAGGGTAAACTCTTGGTTGTTTTGGGCATCGCGGAAAACCGTAGCAGTATCATCCCGGGTAGTGGAGCATACGTAGACTGAACCGCCGGCATGAGTGATACGCAGCCCCACTGCGGCAGGATCTCCGGAGACGACATCCAACTTCGTTAACTCCTTAATTACTTCGTGCCCTTGCTGGAAGACATCAGTCACGGTGACGAATGCATCGGGCAGTTCCCTGTAGGCCGCCGCTTGGCGGCGAACGCACAGCACATTCACCCTCGACTCGACGTCACGGGCGTCAATATAACGTTGTCCGGGAGCAGTGCCGGCAAAAACATCTGTACCTGGCGCTCCAAGGAAACGTATTTTTACCATCGTGTCACGATCCGTCGAAGGAGGATCCCATTCCCGGAGGTTTCTCCAGACCCCAGAAAAGTCCCCATCAGCTCTCCCGGCAGCCAGGCCTGTGATCACGGCCGCACCGGTATCCGTTTTGTAGCGAAAGCCGCTCAGATCGTGCAACGATTTTCCTGTTGCGGTGGTCGGCACAGTCAGATCGAGATGATCGCCCATGGCATGAATATAGTAATCGTGAAGTGTGCCTCCTTGAAGCCGGAAGATGTCGATCACGCAGGTGGCCGGATTCGCTCCCGGCGTCAACTCAAGAAGAAGAACCGTTCGCTGATAGATGACCGGATTTTTTCCCGGCAGACTCTGGCGGAGCACATCCATGTCTTCCGCCACTTCGACTGCCTTCACCGATGGAGTATCGGCAAAGAAACGCAATTTTCCGCGCCAAGTGACACATTTACTCGCATTGCCGTCATTCAGACGGATCAACGCAGTGTTGTGTGCTTCAGCGCTGTTCATCCAAGCCTGAGTTGGAGTCACATTGTTCAGATATCCTTGATCGAACAACACCTCATGACGAGCTGTATAAAACAGCAAATTGAATGGGCCGAAATGGCTGTGCCCGGTTGCCCGGCTCCAATCTACTGAGGCGAAACTCTGATCTTCGCCCACCCCCATTCGCATCACGGCCAATCCGTTGTTCGGAATCACATAACTGGGCAGAGCCGCCTTTTTTTTCAATTGAAGCTGAGTTTTTCCGTCCGACCCGCGTTTTACTTCCAAGTAGGGCACAAACTGCTCCGGAACACACCCGGTAGCATCGGAGATTTTCTCCGCGAGATCCAGATTCGGTTTTTCGTTCACCCAGGAATCGGTCCACGGTGCGCAACGCCCGTCAGGCAATAAACTCAGAAGCGTACTGTACGCTGCCTTTTCCAACGCCGGATCGCGATAGGGATTCAGTGAATTGCTTTGATCGTCCCAAAAGGGATCCCCGGGGCCGAATCCGTCAGTCATGCCATTGATCATCTTCAGCGGCATAAGTAAATTGCTCAGCGCCACTTGTGTATAGTGAGGTGAAGTCTCATAGCCCAGCCCATCTGCGGTAAAATACCCGCCATGCAGATAGTCATGGAGTGCCTGCACCATGTTTTTAATGATTTTTTGATCTTTAAGCATGATTCCAAGATTGAGATTGGCTTGCAATACTCCTCCCGCTAAATTCCCGTTTATCCTGCTTTGATACGGTTTTAAACCAAGTTCAGCGACACCAGGTTTCAGAGTCTGATTGGCAGAATGTAACCGCGCCTCGTCGGCAGGCTCCGAAACCAGTAGTCGTTCAACCAGCTTGTCCAAATGAAGAGCTTGCTCAGACGCTGTGAATGAAGGTTTGAGCATTGCATAGCAAGGGAGCCACTCCCCGCTCCAATGGCCAAGAGCACCACTCGGATAAAAAGTTACCGCCTTCCGCCAGTAGGAACGCACTGTCTTAAGCGGATGATGCGGATTATCATCTGAATGATCGCTAATCGGATCCCGCTCTTTATAACCGGGATATTCGGTATAAGAAAGCGGGTTCCCATTGTTGTCAACCGCCAGCGAAACGACCGCCTCACGGTAGTCTGGTTCAGCCATCCCCAGCACAGTTTGAAGATATCGGTCACCCAGAATGGCCCGGGTCATCGTGACCATGATCAGTTTCGCCTTGGCTGCGTAAGCGACGGAGCGTATCTCTTCTGCACTGTTTTTCGCAAATAATTTCGAGCTTAGCAAATAAGCCCGGCACAGACTACTGAGAATCTGATTCCGGTCAGTCAGTTCATAAAATATTCGATGTTGACAATGTCCGATAAAAAAGAAGGCAAAGCTGTCGATGTGTCCGTGCGTGCGCCCATCCCATTTGTCACGGGGAATTTTATATTTTTTACTCCATGCTTCATCGTGAGTGGCGGCCCAAACTTTATCATCCGGTTTGCAGCCTCCGCCATCGTCCGGATATTGCTCGTTGGGATAAAAGGAGGGATT
>JBAXYW010000096.1:0-10993 GCA_041670605.1 Lentisphaeria bacterium | reverse complement strand
TTCAGGGCAGCCAATCAGGGGTTTCTGTTTGGAATGGGGATGCGGGGAAGCCTTCGGTGTTATAAAGGTTGGCATTTCCAGGATACATGGCCCATGCATAACGTACGCTCAGCGGCTCGGGAACCGCATCGGCGCAAACCAGTACCGTGTTTCCGTCAATCTTTGCCTCCGCCCAGTAATAATGCTTATCCTTCCCGGCAATGGCAAAAGAATGCAGCTCCTCACCGTGAGTTAGCAGACCGGACCCGGTATTAGCAAAAAAAAGCCGGATTTTATTTCCCTCCCGTTTCATTTTTTTGTATAAGGGGCCGGCGCTGACGCCTTGGTACCCGTAGCAGATTCGTTGCGCTTCCCGTGCCAATCGGAATCCGAGGGTTTTCTTGTCTACAGGGTGAATGTCGGAAGGATTGCCGATGTCAATGCTGACAGCCATGCCAGTATTGGGAAGTTTCAAGGCCGCGCGTTGCGCTTCTCTGAGCCAGGACCAATCGTTTTCCCCAGGCTGCTGGTTTTCCCAAAAATCCTTTGCCAGCGGATTTGTGGGATTATGAGTTTGAAATGCCGCGAGCTGTGTGAGCACGAAGGCAAACTCGGGGTCTTTCCATTGTTGCCGCCAATCTTCTATGAGGATTTTCTGCAATTGGAAATAATCGGGATAGCGGGAGGCATTGGATTCGCCTTGGTACCAGAGGGCTCCCCGGATGGCAAATTTTGTCCATGGGGCGATCATCGAGTTAAAGAGGGTCGCTGGGAAATGGGGCGAAGTCGGGTCTGGAGCGAGTCGTGGTTTGGCTGGATAAAGCTGTGCATTGGCGTTAAATTCAACCTGATACTTCCATTCTCCAGCCAGGCAGAGGCGGGTATTTTCATCGCCATAGGGTTTCAGGAACATGGCTGCTGTCGGTCCTTCCATGCCTGTGGCTCCTTCAAAATTGAGAATTCGCACTGCGATGACATTACTGTTTCCGGCTTTGACGTGTTCAGCGGTGATTTTATACACTCTTTTTTTCAGCCAGTATTGGGGTTCGTCGGTACCGGTTTGTCCGACCAGTTTGCCATTAAAATACGTTTCGTCTGCTTCATCAATGGCTCCAAGTCCGAGTTCCAAGTCATAGCCGCTCCAGCCTGCCGGAACTTGAATTTCTCTGCGGTACCAGAAGACCCCTGGGAGATTCGGCGTCACCGGGGCAGGCAATTCACGTTTCAGCCAAAGCGAATCATCCCAATCCGGGGTGCTGAAGCCTTCTGCAAAACCGGATTTTCCCGGGTTTTGGCGCAAAAACTGTTCTTCCCACTCGACAATCTGTTTCCTTTTTTCGGCGTATATCTGGTCGATATTTTTTGCTTGAAAACTATCGATCTGGTGGAGTTCTTCGCGTTGTTTATTCTTTTGATAGCCTTCCCGGCTGATCCAGCTCTGAATCGGGGTGCCTCCCCAGCTGGAATTGATGATTCCGATCGGAATTCCCAAATCCAGCTGCAGTTGTTTTGCAAAATAATATCCCGCGGCACTGAAGGCGGCAGCGCTTTGCGCATTGCAGGCTGTCCAGCCCGGCCCGGCAATTTCAGCGACAGGTCCTTTTGGGGCGACGCTGTTACAGAGGTTGGCATTATAGAGCCGGAGTTGGGGAAAATTTGCGTTTGCGGCTTCCTGGTCGCCATTTTCGCTGCGCCAGAAAAGCGTATTGCTCCATAAGGGCATGGCCATATTGGATTGGCCGGAGCAGAGCCATACTTCACCGATCAGAACGTCCTTGAATTCAACCGTATGCCCCCCTGCCCCGGAAATCTTCAGCAGGTAGGGACCGCCCGCCGGCATCGGAGGTAATTGTGCTTCCCAGCGTCCCTGCTGATCAGCAAAGGCGCTTGCCGTTTTTTCTGCCAATGCGACATGGACGCCCTGCCCTGCCCTACAGGTTCCACTGATGCGAATGATCCGATCGCGCTGCAATACCATTTGATCGCCGAAGACCTTGTGTACGGTGAAGTCGCTGGCCAATTCCCGAGTCGGATGGATCATACTACAAGCGGAAAAGAACAGACTGAGCCAGCATACCATCAACGGAAAGGACATGATTTTCATTTTTCTCCTAAACTGCAATCGGAACAGTTTTGGGGTTGAGAGATTTCAATGATTTTCCCGAAAAGAGAATTTGTGGTAGTGCGGGAAATTTGTATCAGGCAAAGTTGGCCGGGGACAATCTTTTCCAAGGGCGGGAAAATGCAGACTTTGTTGAGATCACTGCGCCCTGTCCAGCGTTCGGTATTGCGTTTGCTTTTTCCTTCCACCAGGACTTCCACACTTCGTCCGAGGTATGCTTTGTTTCGCTGTTCCACACTCACAGTAAGATCATTCAGCAGAACTTGGTTTCGTACCATTTTTTCCTCTTCCGGGATCTCGTCCAGCAAAGTCTGTGCCGCCCGGGTGCCTTCTCTTTCCGAATAACGGAAAATATAGGCCATATCGTATTGAACTTGTTGCATGACGTGTCGGGTTTGCTCGAATTCCGCCCGGGTTTCCCCAGGAAAACCAACAATGATATCCGTTGAAAAATTGGCCTGCGGTGCAAGATTGCGGATGTTTTCAATACAGGCTAGGTATTCTTCTACTGTATAGCCTCGATTCATGGCGGCCAGGATGCGATTACAGCCGGATTGCAATGGGATATGAAAAGCTTTGCAAACTTTCGGCAGTTTACAGACCGTTTCAATAAATTTTTGATTCATATAGCGTACATGCGGTGAGGTAAAGCGAATTCGCAGCAATCCCGGTATTTCATGGAGAGCCTGCAGCAAATCCGCAAATGCGGAAAATTCCGGGGAATATTGTCCTGCTTTTCGTGCTTCTGCCACTCCGTAGGCAGTGATATTCTGGCCGAGCAGCAGGATTTCTTTACTCCCCCGCTCGACTTGTTCACGCACTTCCGCCGTAATCGCCTCAATGGTCCGGCTTTTTTCGCGTCCCCGAGTATGTGGAACGATGCAGTACGTGCAGAACTGATCACAGCCGCGCATGACTGAAATGTAGGCCAGCATGTTCTTTCCTAAATGCTTGTCAAGTTCTTGGACGATCTCCCCACCAGTACTTAATGCCGTCAGATGAGTTTTCCCCTGCTCGAGTTCATCGAAGATCTTCGGGACTTTTGCCAATTGATCGGTACCGACTACAAAATCCAGGTGGGGTAAAATCTCGAATAGCTTTTCCCCCAGTCGCTGTCCCATGCAGCCAATGATCCCCAGTTTTACCGCCGGCTTCCGCGCTTTCAACCTTTTCAGAATTCCGACCTTCCCAATCACTTTGCGTTCCGCTTGTTCCCGCACACTGCAGGTGTTGAAAATCAACACCTGCGCAGCTTCTTCCAGAGCCACTTCCTGATGCCCTTCCGCTTGTAATAAAGCGCTTAATGATTCGGAATCGCGCTCGTTCATTTGACAACCATACGTCTTGATATAAAAGGTATACATAAGATCGTTCTTTATTCTTCGCGTTTGTTCTCTATGTTATCGAATTGGCAATCCCTCGCTGCAAATACAACCAGGATCATATCGCCGCCATCTTTAATATAACCCTTTTTCCCATACTAACCCGACCGCTAAGTCCCCCCCATCAACACGGCTAGACCTACGCTCCGAGAAATGAAAAATTTATGCTCCTTAAAGAATGGGCAAATCTATCTATACTATAGTTAGCTAAACTATAGTTAATTATAGTAAAGCGCACTAAACTATAGTATTTTATTCTTCCTAGCGTTTCATTGTTGTTATTTTAGAGAGTTGTGAGATGATAAATAGTGGAACGTATTTTGCATGTATGGATTTTCTTGCAGAAATAGTGTAGTACGTTATAGTATTGTATAAGCAAAGATTTTCATCGAGTTTTAAGCGAGAGCGTTGGAACATGTCAGGCAAAGTTCAGATGACAAGCAATGAGTCTTCCGAGTTATTTGAGAGCCAGGTTGGCCGTCTTGGGGAGGCGCATTATCTGCTATTGCTATGGTCTGCGAAGGGTGAGGGGAGAGCCCGGAAATACAATCTGACCAATTTTTTTGATGATTTGAAGCATTTAGGGATTACCCGGACGAAGCAGACAGCGGTTGCGGTCATAGAAGCGATGGCATCCTTATGTTTCATTGAAGTTCGTGATGAGAGTAATCGGAAGAATATTTATATAACCAAGCACGGTGCCAGAGCTTTGGCCAAGCTGGTCGAAAGTCGCCGTTACGAATCAAAAAATTCGGCATTTTTGGAGGACCGTTAAGATGACACTAGGCATAGGTGGTGCGGGTTGCAAAATCGCGGCGAAGTTAGATGATGATGCGGTTCTGGTCAATGTATCCGAGACTGAGTTGAACAAAGTTCCCGGGGAGGGGCGCCGGATCATCGCCTCGCTGCACACGGGGAAAGGTCAGTTCAAAGGTTCACGGAAGGATCCTGCAATCGGTTTGGATGCCTATCTGTCAGTCAAGCGGGAGTTGTTGAGTCTGATCAAGGGAAATATGGTATTCAGTTCGACTGGCGGCGGTACGGGGAATGGGATTACCAGTGGAATTCTGCAGGATTTAAGCAAAGAGGATGATATTACGACCGAAGACAAGACGTTTTTCGGCCTGTTGTTGCCCTATGCGCGGCTGGAGTCCAATGAATTTGTCAGTAATACCTCGGATTTTCTGGCCGGTCCCTTAGCAGAGGCCATCGACAGTGGCAATACCGGTAATATTATTTTGTTCAGCAATCGGCTGAAATTTGAAAAGCGGCTTTCGGAGGAGCGTTTCAACAAGATGCTGGTGGAATCCCTAAAGATATTTCTTGCAATACCGGACAAGAACGACCAGTTCAACTTGTTGGATGGTCATATTGATCATGAGGATTTTTCGCTGTATTTATCCAAGCCCTACTTTAATCATTTCACTTATTTTAATTACAAAGCGGACGTTTCTTTTGAGAAGCAATTGAATCAAAACTCGAATAAGCTGTTACTCGAGACGGAGAATCCGATCGAAGCGATGTTTCTGCTCGAGGTGCCGGAAAACGCGGATCCGACGATTTTCTATGATATCGTGGAATACTTTACCGAAAAGAATGTGTCGCCGATTTACAGTGTGGTTGAGAATCCGGAGTTGAAAGAGCCTTTCATCACGGTCTCCTTGCTATATTCCCGCAAGCCAGCCGAGTTAGTCAATGACTTTAATAAGATTGCTGAAAAGCATGCCCAGGCCAAAGTCCAAAAATCGCTCGAACAATATGTATCGCTCGAAAAATTAAATGTCAATCTGGCGGATGAAGCCAAGCAGGCTGTGAAACAACGTGGGGACGAGGAAGAAATTCTCGCCATTCTCAAACGTCTGGGCAAACTTTGAACAAGCGCACGACAGCTGCATCCGATAGCCGGAATGAAACGTGGTAAATTGGCTGTCATAATACTGAAACTTAAGTTTTTTTTCTGATTTTTTTAACCGGCTAAACCCCGGTCGAAGAGCAATTTTGGTAACGTTATGAGGGCGAAGCATCTCAGGTATTTAATGGAACAGAAAATGGAACCGGAAAATAACAACGAAAAGGAACGCCAGAAGACGACTGTTTCGATTCCCGAAAGCGGCAAAAGAAAGTACTTGTCTGGCGTTTTGAAAATAGAAAAGTCCGACGAAGAGGTTCAGGACGCGAAAGAAGAGAAGAGTCCTCTGGACAACGGGCGGCGCTATTTGCAGAAAAACAAGAGCGTCATTTTGGAAACGCAGCTGATTGATACCACGAAGTTTACCGGCAAGAAAAACGTCCTTCAGGTAGAAGCCGATCAGGGTCTAATTCAAGTTCATGCTGCACCTAGCAAAAACAACATTCAGCCGGCCGAGAAGGAAGAAGTGTCCTCCAGTAATGAGGAACTGGGGGAATTCGCTTTTGCACGCAGTATCAAAGCGGCTCAAGCCGCAAGTAATTTTTCAACAGCGGAAATCTATCCGGAATTAACAGAACAGTCTATTCCGGATATTCGGGAGGCTGCCAAACGGGGAGACTATACTCTCTTGGATCCCATTGCCAAAGGAGCTGAAAGCATTCTCTATAAAGCCAAAAGTGGGAAGTATGTCTTTTGCGTCAAGGCCATTCGAAATCGCTGGGACGCTTGGCTAGGCAACAGCAAAACCCGGAATAATCAGGAGAAGTTGCAGGATGTCTCCTACGCCACCAAAATCCGACATTTACGCAATGAGTATGATGTTGCGAAGGCGCTTTACAGTGATCTTGAAGAGATGCCGATCGTACGAATCATCTATTTACGCAAAATCACTCGTTTTGGCGTTGAACTGGGTTATGATCTGTTGATGGAATACATTCAGGGGCATGATTTATCCGACCGTAATATTCTGAAGAAGCTGAACGTGGACGACAAAATCCGGCTGATCTACCAGGCGACGTTGGCGCTACACTATATGCACAAGCGGAAACTGATTCATCTGGATATTAAACCCTCTAATTTCATGATAACCACGCAGGGAAAAGTGTGCCTGATTGATTTCGGCATTTCGGTGATCTGCGGTTTCAGAGGGCGTTCCATCACCGGAACGGCCGGATATCTTTCCCCTGAACAAGTGGCGAAAGAAACGCTGAATGAAACCACGGACTTATTTGCCTTGGGCATCACCTTCTCCATTTTTTTTGGTGGCAAAGCTCTGTTGCAGAATCAAAGCGAGCTTTTGCAGCGCTCTGTTCGCCGGGATGCCCGTTTTCATCTCGAGAGTGGAAATGTCAGTGCGATTGCGGATATGCCGGAGCTTTCTGAGAGGCCATTGATTGCAGAAATCATCCGCAATTGTTCGATTCTCAAACGCGAAAACCGCATTCAGAATTGCCCCATGCTTTTGCAGCAACTGCAAAATGCCGCGAAAAGCTATGGGTTGACACTGGAATAGAAGGTAAA
The DNA here is from genome assembly GCA_041670605.1 of Lentisphaeria bacterium. Lineage (GTDB taxonomy): Bacteria > Verrucomicrobiota > Lentisphaeria > Oligosphaerales > Oligosphaeraceae > JAQVUB01. The sequence continues at coordinate 4,080 of JBAXYW010000096.1, read as the reverse complement.
ATTATTGAACTTGGGCAGCAGTACTCCCGACATTTGTCTGTTCGGAGAAATCACTTTCTTAGAAAAGTTGCATATCGACATGGAAATAAAGATCATAGAAAACGGTTCTGTTAGTACGCCTGCAGGTTTTACGGCCAGCGGGATCAAGGCCGGATTGAAAAAAAGCGGGCAGCCGGACTTGGCGTTGATTTTCTGTTCCGAACCGGCAGTAGCGGCAGCGGCCTTTACCAGCAATATTTTTGCTGCTGCACCGGTACAATGGGATCGTCAGATCATCGCTGCCGGAAAAGCAGTACGTGCCGTCGTCGTCAACAGCGGCAATGCCAATGCCTGCACTGGCAAACAGGGGCTTGCGGATGCCCAAACGATGGCTGAATATACGGCGGAATTGTTGCAAATAAAACCCGAAGAGGTGTTGGTTTCCTCTACTGGACGCATTGGTGTACCGATGCCGATGGAGATCATCCGTAAGGGGATCGACCAGGCCGCCGCCGCCTTGTCCACAACCGGCGGGGTGGCTGCAGCGCAGGCGATCATCACCACGGACACTCGTCCAAAACACTTGGCAGTGACTGTCGAGATCGGTGGCAAAACCGTTTGCATTGGCGGTATGACAAAAGGTGCAGGCATGATCGCGCCACAGATGCGCCCTTGCCCGCCACAGGCTACAATGTTGGCATATATCACCACGGATGCTGTAATTGAGCGGAATGCCTTGCATGTCTGCCTTGCAGAGGCTCTGGATCATTCCTTCAATCGTATCATCGTTGATGGGGATACCAGTACGAATGACACCCTGATCGCTTTGGCCAGCAACCTGGCCGGCAATCCGACAATTAGAATAGGCAGTGAAGACTGGCAGGTTTTTTGTACTGCTTTTCGTCAAGTAGCCGGTACACTGGCTCGTGAGATGGTGCTCGACGGGGAGGGCGTCACGCATTTTGTCGAATTGCGGGTGCGTGGAGCTTCCTGTGCTGAGGATGCCCGTAAGGTTGCCGAAGCGATTGCCCGTTCTCCGCTTTGCAAAACCGCCTGGTTTGGTGGCGATCCGAACTGGGGTCGGATTTTGGCGGCTGCGGGATACAGCGGTGTAAGCTTTAATCCTGCGGAGGTTGATCTGGATTATGAACAAGTGCCGATTGTCCGTGCCGGACAGGATGCCGGAACGCCGGAAGCCGAACAGGTCAAAGCTCTTCAGGGGCGCGAAATTCACATGGATTTGAAACTGGGGCAGGGCAGGGGGGGCTTCACCCTCTGGACTTGCGACCTGAGCTACGAATATGTGAAAATTAATGCCGATTATCATACTTGAGGCCTGCTAATGGAACTACAGATGGCAAGCGGCCCGATGCTGGCAGTCTGCCCCAATCCCGCATGGCAGAAAACTCTGATTTTCCAGAAACTGCAGCCCGGTGCAGTGAACCGGGCTTGTTGCGTCAGTGAATGCGGTGGTGGTAAAGGCATCAATGTCGCCAGAGTATTGCGAAATCTCGGTTTCCCTGTCGCAGTAGCCGGATTTATCGGGGGGGATCCCGGACGGCACTTGTATGAAGAGCTGCAACAGAGCGGGGCAGGGGATTTCACGGTCGCCTGCCAGAATCCCACTCGTTGCTGTTATACCATTGTTGACAACGCGACAGCACAGGCGACCGAATTGATCGAACCTTCCGGCTTGATTGCACCCGCCGAAGTCGCAGCACAGCTAAACTTGCTACGCGCGCATATTTCGGAGTTCTCAGCCGTCTGCCTCTCCGGCACCTTGCCACCTGGCGTAGCCCCTAAGTTTTATGCTCAGATTGCTGCCTTGGCTCGTTCAGCGGGGATTCCGGTATTGCTGGATGCATATCGTGACATTGCGCAGACTCTTGCCGAGGGAATCTGCATGTTGAAGATCAATGCTGGCGAGCTGCGTACGCTCAGCGGCAAAAAGGAGCTACGTTGCGGGGCGGAACAAATTCTCTCCAGCTTTCCCCTGAGCTGGCTGGCCGTAACCGACGGAGCAGCTACAGCCTGGCTGTTCAACCGACAGGAATCCTGGCGCTTCACAATTCCACTCTTAGCGAAAGTCGTCAGCCCTATTGGAGCAGGAGATTGTGCAGCTGCGATTCTGCTCCGCCGATTGACAGAAAAACCGGCAGCAGAAAAAATGCCTGCTTTTTTTGCCGAAGCACTGGCCTGTGCTTCAGCTTCCTGCCTGACGGCTTTCCCATCCGTTTTTCATCCGGAAGAAGCAGAAAAAATCCGCAGTGAAATTCTCATCTCCTAAGTCTGATTTTTTTCTGAAACAATTTCCACAAGCCTCTGACGCAGTCACTAGGCAATGACATTGGAATAACACTTATGGACTGGCAACAAACGTACATGCATGTACTGGGACATCCGCAGCTGCCGCTGGACTTGACAGCGGCTCCGGAAGATGCCCAGCTGCAGAATTGTCGCAATTTCTGCCTGCTCCTGACAAAACTGGGAATTCCCTATAAATATTATGGAATTCATGGTTCAAAAATTTCGAAGGGGGGAGAATTCATTGACTGCCATAAGCCTACCGGGATCTGGCAATACGGTAATTGCTGGCATCGCACCTACAATCAGCGCCTGAATCGGGCTCTGGCAAAAAACCTCTTCAAGGACGGACGTCCTGAGTGGATCGCCTCTCTTTACGGAGCCGCCCAGTCCGCTATCCATGACCATGGTCTGCCGGTCATCGAGCCGATGCTCGGCTATGACCATTGCTGGGCTCCCTACCGGGTTTTTCCTTCCTATGCACATCAGCAGGTCATTTATACCCAACAGAACGAATTTACTTGGGATACTAGGTTCCTTGATACCGTTATCCCACATTTTATTGATGAAAGAGACTTCCCTTTTAGAGAAAAAAATGCTGGATATCTGCTCTATTTGGGACGGGACATTCCGAATAAAGGCATTGCGCTTGCTAGCGAATGTGCAGAGGCATGCGGGCTGCCGTTGCGACTGGCCTTCAGTGGCTATTACGGGCGGGAAAAAGCGGCACTGCTTGGGGGTGCGCTGGCAGTTTTGATGCCGACGCTCTATCTAGAACCTTTCGGATATGTCGCCATCGAAGCGCAAATGTGCGGCACCCCAGTAATCTGCACCGATTGGGGGGCTTTCCCGGAAACGGTCGAACAGGGCGTGACTGGATTCCGCTGCCGCACCGCCGCAGAATTCCAGGAAGCTGTCCGCCAATGCAGCAAGTTGCAACGAAAAAAAATTCGGGAACTGGCTTTACGCCGTTTCAGTTTGCCTGTAATTGCAGAAACTTACGCCGCATATTTCGATTTTGTCTGGAATGTTCATAAAAATGGTGGATATTATGCAAAGGACGCTTTACGGATGAAGTTTTCGGCGCAGGCGGGTTACGAACCGTGCCTGCATTCTTCCCAAAAGTAATGGCCAATCAAAACAGGAAATGATCATGGCAGCAGATCGAAAAAAAAAGAAAGATGATTTTGATATGTTTTCCACTCCAAGTTCGGGTACTACCCGGCGGAGAACAGTAGCAGCCGCTCCGACTCGTGGTGCGGCCGGTGGTCCGAGTGGGCCTGCCATGTCTGGTGGCCCGAGTGGTCCTGCGATGTCCGGTGGTCCGAGTGGTCCTGCCATGTCCGGTAAGCCGAAAAGCGGTGCTGCGGCCACGCCGGTCAATCGCCGTCGCCGTTCTTCCGATGATGACGCAATGCGGGCTCTTTACGGCTAAGAAAAGGGGTCAATGATGAGCAGTGAGTCTTTTAAGGTACTGGGTATTGATATTGGCGGAACTAAAATTGCTGTATGCATTACTGATTCTGCTGGCGAAGTTCTGGCCAGTGGGCGACTTGCCATGGCTCCTTATGCCGAAGTGTTGCCGGAAATTGTTGGCTTGGCGAAAAAGTTGGCTGCAGGACTGAATCTGGACTGGTCACAGATCCGTGGTTGCGGCATTTGTGCGCCCGGCCCCTTGGATATGGCTGGCGGTCGGATCATGAAATCCCCCAATATGACTTGGGATGCCGTCCCTATTCGCGAGGATCTCCAGGCGGCATTGCAAATGCCTGCCGCTATGGATAACGATGCCAATGC
>JBAXYW010000095.1:0-11001 GCA_041670605.1 Lentisphaeria bacterium | reverse complement strand
TAAGTAATAGTACTGGTACGGGCATTGGAAGTTCCGCTCAGAAAGCCGTTTATGCCATAATGAGTGTAGCTGAAAAAATCATCACCGTTCCCGAAAGGAACCGGCTCTGAGGGGCAGGAAAAAGAATTCCTGTGGGTTGTAGAACGGATAGGGCCGTCATACTTCAAGCCATATCCCGGAAGGAAACTTGCATAGTTGGAAGGATGATAGCCGGACAAAAGTCCGTACCACTTTGCGCTGTGCCAATATACACGTTCCGTGTCCTCCGCAGACAACATATACCAAACAGTAGCAGGAACGATCCAATCCGCGTAGTCATCCGAATAAGATGCCTGGGCAATGCCAATTTCCTTCAATTTACTGATACAAGTGACCGAATATGCTGCTTGCCGCGCTTTGCTTAAGGCTGGTAATAACATACTGGCAAGAATCGCAATGATCGCGATAACAACCAGCAATTCTATTAATGTAAAAACAAAATACTGATATTCTCGCTGTTTTTGCATGATACGGCTCCTCTTAATTCGGAATTTAAAAATCTCCATTAAATCCAGCAAACATTTAATTAACCGTAACGGATTGTTTTTCCCTGAAATTTCAGTAAAACGGACTGCCTCACCAGCCAAGTAAAATCTTGACCATTTGCTACAAAATATCTAAAAACAGCCGTAATTCTCTTATTGTGAAATTATCCTTTAAAACATGAACTTGAATAAAACTGTATGTCTTAATTATACTTCATTTTAAAGCATATTCAAGTGTTAAAAAGTGTTTCCGAAAAAAAACCAAAAAATTCTTATTATGAGAATGTTTTCTGGTGTGAGGAGATGTAATGGGACAGTAACTAGACCCCATCCCAAAAGGTATCAAGGATTGTTTTGTCCGCAGATTACGCAGATTTCAAGGATCGTTTTGTAGGCTTTCAAGAATCATCGTTGCATTTTTCGCAAAAGCTGTGTTTTTAGCGGATGCGACATGAAATGTCATCCACCTGTTGAAGTTTCGTTCACTGTGCAAAACCAGAGACTGGATGACATTAAAAAACAATTTTTAGCACTCAAGTTTCCATTATTGCGGGAAAATCCACTACAAAAAAAAATGGGGGTATAAACTTGACGCCAGCCCACTTGCCGGCACGTCCTATATGTGGCTTGGAGAGCGAGGTTTTCCAGGGTTTCCCTGCGGTTTTCGACCGGTTGTCTGCCCAGTCTGCCGTTGTTGCGTTGCTGTTCGATGAGCGCATTGATTTCTGCAGTCAGGCTCATCGGATTTTGCAGATAGTATCCGTAAATAAAACCGTCCGCCTGTATTCCGCCGGGGCAGGTATTGCGTTCCAGCACTAGGACTTTAACTCCTTGCCTAGCGGCTGCAATTGCGGCGATGGCACCGGCAGTGCCGAAACCGGCAATGATAACTTGATACTTCATGCGATTTCCTTATTTAATCCGGCCGACAACGCTGCAAGAGGATTGGAGAATTCGTAACTTCCGAAACGGTTGCCGCAAATGCCGAATTGCAAAGAAGCGAGTACTTCCGGACGGTTTTCCCAGGCCGAATATAGTCTCCTGCGGGCTTCCGGCTAGTTGCAGTTTTCCTCGAGGGAAATCCGTGCGTAGGCTTCGCTGGGCAGTGCGCCATAACAGAACGCTATACCGTCAAAACACCCTTCCTGCACCGGATGATCTACAGCTGACAGGATTGCTCCAAAATATTTTCCGTTTTTGTATTGCGGCCTGGCATCGATGACCTGATCCGCTTTCATCGTCTGCTGTCCCTGAATATTAATGATTTGTACGCCGTGGGTATCGTGAACCAGGATTTCGGTATTCAGGAGCAGGTTCAGTTTATGTTGCAGGCACCAGTCACTCAGTCCGGGGCTGAGAGCTGCCAGGTGTAGACGCCCGTTTTGCAGAGCTCCGCGCACGGATAGTTCCTGCCGGAAAACTTCCGCTTCAGGATACAGAGAAGTGTTTTCTGAAACCGTTCCGGGAAAATAGCTCAGAGCGAAGTCGTTTCAGACCAAGATTGCCGGCTCAATCAGCAATGCTCCCGGAGGTGTTGCGGCCAGTCCTCAGCCCTAAAAACGGGCTCCAAGGATAATGACGCGGTATGAGTCAATCATTATGGAATCCTTTTATACCAGGAACTTTGTATCTTCAAAGACTTTTCGGACGAGTAAGGATGCGGCGCCCAGAGCTGCACTTTCCCCCCAGGAGTCCGATTTGTCGATGCTCATTTCCTTGCGAAAAGCGGGGAATACAAATTCGTCTATGCTTTCCTTGACCTTTTTGAAAAAGCGTTCGCCGAGCAGGAGCATTTCTCCGGTCAGGATGACTTTTCCCGGAATCAGAAAATTGATCTGGTTGGCGATGGCCAGTCCCAGCCAGCGTGCACTGTCTTCGATGATTTCATTGAATTCATCCTTGCCGGAGGAATAGCTTTTTACCACTTCCGAAAATTTTATTTTTTTTGATTTTTTCAGTGTGCGCGCTTTTCGTTCGATGACTCCGATCGAGCAGAGTGTCTCAAGGCACCCTTTTTTTCCGCATGCGCATAATTCTCCGTCAATCTTGTAAACTGTATGGCCCAATTCTCCGACATTGGAGTATTTGCCAAAAACGATATGGCCTTCAAAAACGGTGGCGCAGCCAATTCCAGCACCAGCATCGAACAGGAGAAAGCTGCTTTGTGCTGGTGCATGGTTGAACCAGATCTCATGGAGTGCCCTGGCATATGTGGCATCCGTAATCTGAGGAGTCAAAGCAAAATTGTTTTCAAAAAACTTGCGGATGTTGAAATAATCAAGAGCGGGGCAGGCAGCGACATTGCCCAAAATTCCGCTTTCACCAGAGAAAGGGCCGAATGTCGCAATGCCAATTCCCAGCAGTTTTTCCTCTTCGCATACACTCAGGAGCCGTTTGGCAACCAGTTCCAGAGAATGAATAAATTCTTCAATGCCGAGCTGCTCACCCAGGAAAATTTCTTCCCGGACGATAATATGTCCTTTCAAATCAGTTAGTATGCCGGTGATCCGATGGGGGGACAATTCGATCCCGATCGCTTTTTTCCAGTCCGCAACCAGTTCAATCCGCTCACGTGGACGCCCCCCGTTGGATTCGAGAAGTCCGGCCGGTTTCAATATCCCTTTCGCAATCAGCTCACGGGTGATCCGGGTAATCGCAGTGCCCGGACAATTCAGCTCCCGAGCTAGTTCCACACGAGAAAGCATATCACGGGTCCGGAGTACATTCAGGGCGGATAACGTGTTGCGCAACCGGATGTTCTTTAACTGCAATAACCCCCTGGCACACATGAAAGACTAACCCCTTTTCTTTTCTCTTGAAAATAAATCGTCGCAAAAGCAACGCGGATGGGAAAAGTCACCCGGCGCATAAAAAGATAAACGCAACTCACAAAAAACAGGTTGCTCCGGCAATCAGTTACTGCCCAACTCCAGGGGCGTCGTCCTTTTCTCAGAAGGATCAAATGAATCAGTCCGATCGATCCGACCCGTCGGACCGGTCAGAGAAAAACAGACCAGCTCGACCGGGATTCACCGATTACAATAATTTATAATAAATTCTACCTTTTACAAGAAAACCAACTTGACAAGAACAAAAAAACCTATATAATAATTAAGTGAAATTAAGTTTTTTAAGTTTTCCTATGTTTAATCAGGGACGGGAGTAGAAATGGAATCAGCAGTGTATGGTGTCGTCAAGTTGGCGATTGGTGGTGGGGAAGCGGTCAATGTTGAGTCATTTCCCGTATGGCCTTCGTTTTCGGAGAAGACGTATCAGATGTTATCGGAGCCTTTGCGGACGGGTAAACTGAATTACTGGAGTGGTATTTACGGGAAGAAGTTTGAGCAGGATCTTGCCGGGTGGCACCAGGCTCGCTATTGCGTTACCACAGTAAATGAGCATGGTGCATTTCATTTGGCGCTGTCATCGTTGGGAATAAGTTCTGGGGATGAAGTGATCTGTCCTTCGTATATCTATTTTCCTCCGATTTTTTCGATTTTGCAGCTGGGTGCCATGCCGGTATTTTCTGATGTTGACTGTTCTCATACTCTTGATCCGAAAGTCCTTGAGGAGAAGATTACGGATCGGACGAAGGCGATCGTCGTTGCTCATATGTATGGAATCGTGGCGGACATGGGAGCAATCATGGCCATTGCCCGGAAGCACGGTTTATATGTCATCGAGGATTGCACGGAATGTTTCGGGGGGATTTACAAGGGTAAAAAGACGGGCACGATCGGGGATGTGGGTTGTTTCAATCTGTGTCATACGAAGCATTTGGTTACTGGCGGGGAAGGGGGGGCGATCCTCACCGACAATCCGGAAATCTACCGGGCTTGTTTTTCCTTGAGGGATTACGGTTTTGACACCAGTCATGGCCTGGACATGATCCAAGAAGAGCAAAAATATTTATATATTCACAACCGGATCGGTTCCAATTACCGAATGACGGAAATTCAATCCCTGATCGGTTCTTGCGAACTCGAGCGAATGGATTCATGGAATCTGCCGACACGGAGAAGATACGGGCAATTTCTGATTGATGCCTTGAAAGATCATCCGCTTGTTCTGCATTGTCCATTTGACAGTGATGAACGGCAAAATTCGTTTTGGTGGGCGCCGTTTGTTCTTGACCTCGAAAAGTTGAACGTTTCGTTGAAGCAATTCCTATCGGCGATGGTTGCGGAAGGGGTTCCTGTATTCGGCCCCTTATGGCCGGAATTGTACAAAGAAGAAGTTTTGCGGGAAAAACGGGGAAGTGGCCCCTCCAATTATCCCTTCAATACCCCGGCTGCGGCGAAGATGGATTATGTAAACGTGGAATGCGCTACCGCTAAATGGCTGGCGGAAAGAACCCTTTCATTCTTTGCGCACCCGGTTTATGAAATCAGCCATATGGAAAAATATGTGGCTGCATTCAAAAAGGTTGCCGCATTTTATATGAAAGCATAGAATAAATCCGGAATTTGGTTAAATCGTTGCGTCAAAGAAAAGGAGAGAAATTATGCTGTTGGAGAAATTTACCGATAAAGAGATTGAACTTTTGGAAAAGAGCGCTCGCGAGCGCATTATCACCCACTGGGCCAGCAATGAAGATCTTGCCAAGGAAGCCAAAATCTTTATCGGCGGGGAGGGGTGTTATCTTTATGATATTAGGGGAAGAAAGTTTTTGGATACGTTTTCGTCTCTGATTACGACAGCAATCGGGCATGGACGTAAGGAGATCAAAGAGGCCATTGACCGCCAACTTGACGTATTGGAATTTTTTCCGAACTACCACGACGGATTTACCGTGCCACAGATACGACTGGCCGACAAGATTGCGGAAATTGCCCCCGGGGATTTGGATGTGAGTTTTTTTCTGAGCAGCGGTTCGGAAGCGAATGAAACCGCCTTGCGTCTGGCTCGACAGTATCATTGGACTCAAGGCAAGGCTCACAAATATAAAGTGATTGCTCGGCGCGGTTCCTATCATGGAACAACGTTGGGGACCGCTTCCTACACTGGCTTCACATCGTTGCGCGAATGTTTTGAGCCGCTCTTGCCAGGGGCATTGTTCGCGCCGCAGGTAAAGTGTCACGATTGCGAATTGGGCTGCAAACCGGAAACCTGCAACCTGCGCTGCCTGAAAGCGGTCGAGGATATCATCAAATGGGAAAACCCTGATACCATTTCGGCGATGATCATGGATCCATTGCCGGGGTCAAACAGCGGATATCCGCAGCCGCCGAAAGGTTATCTGCAGGGGATCAGGGAACTGTGCAACAAATATGATATCTTTCTGATTTTCGACGAAGTGCAGACCGGATTCGGCAAAACCGGCAAATGGTTTGCCTGCGAAAACTGGGGTGTTACGCCGGATATGATGAGTATCAGCAAAGCAATTACCAGCGGCTATCTGCCACTGGGCATGATGGTTACCACGAAGAAAATCGCATCGGTATTCAAAGACAAGCCCGGCGTCGAGTTCCGAAGCGGCAGTACCTATGGCGGCCATACGGTGTCCTGTGCCGCAGCATTGGCGAATATTGCGATCATGGAGAAGGAACACTTGGTCGAACGCGCTGCGGAGATTGGCCGATACCTGACAAAAAAATTCGCTGAACTCAAGGCACGGCATCGGATCATTGGCGAAGTGCATGGCATGGGGACGCTTTGGGCCATTGAGTTGACGGCGGATCCGGCGACCAACAAAAAACTCGATGTCGATGCCGGTACATTTATCCGGGACTGGTGCTGGAAGCATGGCATGATCTTGCGCAACAACGGGAATATTCTGGTCATTGCTCCCGCCTTGATCATTACCAATGAGGAACTCGATACAGTCATCGATTATCTGGATCAGGCAATCCCGGCGGCAATCAAAAATTTCACTCTGTAAAAAGGGGAAAACAGGGAACCTTTCCAAAATACTTGACTATTTCATATCAAGGTGTGTAATTATTTTGTCATCAAGTAAAACAAAGGGGAGGGCGTTGTGTTTCACATAGTTTGTCTGGTCAGGTTAAAACAAGGAGGAGCTAAATTTGTTACAAACAGCAAAAGTGAGCTTGATGTTCGGCAGGTAAAGAACGAATTTCAACTTCTGGCATGTTTTTCAGCAAAAAAAGGAAAAGCCATGTTTAACGTAAATCCACTCTACAGAAATCGCAAAACCGGTAATTTTACTTTAATAGAGCTCCTGGTCGTGATTGCAATCATCGCCATTCTTGCCTCTATGCTTTTGCCTGCGTTAAGCAAAGCTCGTGCAAAAGCCCGTGAGATAAGCTGTCGTTCGAATCTAAAGCAGATTGGTTTGGCTACCGTGCTATACACAGATTCCTATGACGATTGGTTTGCTCCTGTACAGTACGGCAACAACAGTCGTCCTTGGGTCAAATATTATGCGGAACTGACTGGCACAGCACATGTTGATACCGATGATCTTTATTCAGGTAGACTCCAGCATAGTAGCATCTTCTGCTGTCCCTCAATGATCAAATTTGAAGGTAATTTTGCTCGCGTCGGATACGGCTATAATTCCAAAGCACTTGGCACTTCACTGACGGAGCCAGTCGGCTATTTTTTTACGCGGAATTTAGCGACCTGTAAACGGCCTTCCTATACTGTATCGCACGCAGATACCTGGTATTTACCAGTGGGATATGGCGCTGCTGATGATCCGAACATTGGCTGGTATGATTTACTTGCACTCAGCAAAATTTGCTATCGTCATGGCAAGAAGACTAATGTATGCTATGTGGATGGTCATGTCGATAATGCATCTCCAGCCATTCTCTATACAAAAACAGAATATGGTTATCCTTTAAATTGGTATGGCAGAGAAGATGTCAACGACACCAAAAACGGCAATTATCCTTATTCATTTGTTCCTTATGGTAACTGATTATAATGGAAGGTAAAATTTCACAATGAAGAAAAAAACAATGCTGTTTTTATTCTGTAAGCTGTTAATATGCTGTTATCCTGTTTATGCAACAGAAGATCCTCTGCATCAGAAATCACTTTATCCTGTGCAGGTAAAGTCTGCTCCCTCTCATGCCCCACTGCTTATGGTGGAGAATGGTAAGGCTAATTTCATTTTGGTTAGAGATTATAAGCGTGAAATAGGCAAGCCGCGTTTAGCGCAATCCACTTATTTTGCGGCTCAACGTCTAGTAGAAGCATTCCACAAGTGTACGGGGGCAACTATTCCCGAGGCAGATATTCAGGAAAGCGAAAAGATAGCTCAATATCGCTATAAGATACTTTTGGGTTCCGGAGTAGGAGAAAAAAAACTTGGGCTGGATCCACTGAAATTGCCAAAAGGAGGCTTTGAAGTCAAGACCTTTGCGGATGGTATGGCAATCTGCGGATATGACTCCGTAAACATTCCGGGTTTCCACGAGAATTTCCCAGGAGATGATGTGGTCATCAACGGAACGTTGCATGGTGCAGTGGACTTTATTGAGCGTTTTCTCAACTGCCGCTTCTATTTTCCAGGCGAACTGGGGGAAATCTTTCCGAAAACAAAAGACGTGTTGCTTCAGGCAATGGACTACTGCGACTGGCCACGTTCATATTATCGCTACCCTTGGAATATTCATGTCAGCTTCAACAAAGAGCGCAAGGCATTCTGGGAACCGCTGATCGGCCCCTATGATGACTCTCTCCGTTTCGCACAATTCTGGCGTCAAGCAGTGGAAACCAACTATATTGCCATACACAGCCCACTGATTAAGAATTGGGTAAAGTTACACCCAGACAAAAAGGATGTCATCTGCTTCACATCTCCAGGAGGCCATCTCTACTATACAGGTGAAGCTGCATCGGGTGGCAATTTCGTAAATGTCGTCAGCTTGGAACTGGCAGAACTTCTGGTACAGGATGCTAAGAACTACTTTGAGAGCAATGGTAAAAACCGTGCCCCATGGGGGTGGGATCACCCAAATCGGGAGTATCTCACTTTTGGTCAAATGGACAGCAATGCGCCTGTCTCCGAAATACGCAATACTCCGATCGTTAAAAAAATGGGATTGGTGACCGATGCTCACATCAAACGTGGAAGGGCTGGTATGCTAAGTGACGTATATGCCCGTTTCTATAATCATATCTGTATGCAGTTAAAGAAAGAACTTCCTGGTATGCGGCTAGGCGTGATGGCATATTCTGACTATACTCTGCCACCTCTTCTGCCAGAAAATCAGCATCTAGCAGATAATTTAGATTTGCGCGTATGTTTGATGGATCTTCCTGGGCTCGTTCACAACCCCAAGTCAATTCATCATAATCGAGAGATTCTGCGAGGATGGCGAAAAGCCACGCAAAATCGCAAAATCCCGTCGCTCTGGCTATATGAAGTCAATGGCAGTTCATTTCTCCGAGGTGTCTGCGCCAGATTTATTGGTGAGGTCTATAAAACATACGGAGAAGACATTACGGGCGAAGATTTGATTTACTGTTATTGGAACTCTTTGGATTGGTACTATTATTACTCTATTTATCCTGGTATGCGTGCTCTTTGGAATCCCGAGGTTGACGTAGATGCTATTGTGGAAGAGTCTTGGCCACTACTCTATGGTTAATATGCCACTAAGGTCAAGGAATTTCATGACTTGGTTGTAGAATGCTATCTTAAGTATTATATGACAAAAAAACAGACTGTTTACCCTCCCAAAGTTCTAGACCGTCTGGATATAATTTTAAACTCTTTAAACCCTGCGATGGAAGGCGATGCCCCTATTGCACGCCGTTTGCGCTTCTTTTTCCAACCCTGGCCGAAAGATATTGCTGCCATGCGCAGTCAAGCTTCCTATGTAAAACCAACATACAGAGCCAATCGCATTGCTAATCAACAGCCAACAGAGGCTGACTGGGACAAGGCACAAAGCATCCCTTTCCTAGAGCCATATGGCAATCCCGAGGAACCGAAGTTCCGAACAGATGCGCGTTTGCTTTGGAATACAAATGGCATCTACGGGCGTGTGCGCTGTGATGGAGTGCCGGGAGAAAAGCCAAATGGTGATATCTTCCGCCGTTGCAATATTGAGTTTATTCTCTCACCAGGCTTGAAGCAGGAGAATGTTTTTCAATTTGTGATGGCATCAACTGGAGAGATATTTACGGGCAAGCAAGAATGGCAGCCAATAGCACAAGCATATGATGCATCCTGGAAATGTGATGGCTTCACAAGTAAGGTGACCCAGAAAAATGACAAAGGGTGGACTTTGGAATTCTTTGTGCCATACAGTGGCTTCTACACGGAAGCTCCAACAACCTATGATAGTTGGCTTTTCAACATCGTACGTAACAAATTCTCAGAGCCGAAAGAATATACCTCTTCTTCTATGACAAACGGAAGTAACCGTGCAATGAAACTTTTTGGCTATCTTAAGTTCAGAGGTGTGAAAAAATGAAACAAAAAAATATTGCATTACTTCTGTTTTTAGGTATTTTAAGTTCTTTTCTGATGGCAGATGATATTTCGGCAGTTTGGCTGGAGAAACAGGCTCGCTGGAAGGAAACCACATATCAATTCCAACGGCATGCAAAACTCTCAAATAATAAAGGATATTATCAGTTCAGTATAGTGCAGACAGTTCCAACGGACAAGTCACCTGCACGGGCATCCTATCTGATTTCAGAGCCTTCAATTTGGGCCGGATTTTCAGGGCTTTTGGAAGCATTATCATTCAAGGTTAACGGCATTGATCTTAAGAACATTGACTTTGAACCAGAAAACTTTACGGAATTTAAAGAAGAAGGTTTGGCAGGGTGTTCAGTGAAATTGGATGTGGATGGCACTCTGCTTCAGCTGGACTGGTATATGAAGGATGCTTCCCCGTTGTTGTACGGACGTATCCGCCATTTGGATGGAGAAATACAGAGCCTCTGCATGGAACTTTCTTGTGGACCTTCCAGCTACCATTTTAAGCCAAAAGGCGGAGTAATCTTTTCTGGGAAATATGCCCGCGAAGTTGTAACACCTGCCAACAGTTACAAGACTTCCACAAAACGTCAGCAGTTAAAACCCGAAGACAATTGGCTGGTTTATTTTGACGAAAGTATTCCGCAAGATCGGCGTTATGTTGGGGCATGTCTATTCTGTCTAGAGATGCCTAAAACATCAAAAGTAGAGCTTCTTCTGAGAGATAATTGGGTCGCATATACCTATGTTTTCCTGAAACCTGATTTCAAAGAATTTGAATTTTCCCTGTGGGAAAGTGTTACTCCTCATGAGCAGGAGTCAGTACAAGGCTATGCAAAAACATATTGGGGAAAATAGGGATTAATTTACCTTATGTTTTTCAAACTGAAAGCTGCTCAATTGGATCTGGCGCGGCAAAAAGAAACTATAATTTTTAGCCCTTCGGGAAATTTGGTAATGTTCTTGTTTCATTGACAAACCGTAAAGTTTAGTAACCTAATTTCCGCAACGGTGTAACTATGTTGGCTGTTGCAGACCAAATACTTCAAAAACGTGCCTCTGTTCCTTGTT
>JBAXYW010000094.1:0-11060 GCA_041670605.1 Lentisphaeria bacterium | reverse complement strand
TCAAAATAATCGCGTAGACATCAAAAACACCATAGGGAAAACGCCCTTTGCTACAAACCTTTTTTCCTCGATGATTTTCAGAAAAACGGCTTGTGTTTGTTTTTAATTAGTTGCTGTAAAGGTCGTTATAAAATTTTACGCACTTGACAGAGATCAGGAACTCTGAGAGTACGCTCCGCCTGAAATCACTTCCTTCTGACAGTCCTTTTCATGGCGATAAGGAAACTTGATGATTTTTAGGAATCCTTATGTTTCTGCATGAGTGTCGATGATTCTTCTTGACAATTCGTTTCCGGGACACTATTTTTCGTCGCAGTTCAGAAAACTCTGATCCCCACCCAACCAGGGGGCTGACCTTACCCATTCGCGCGCGCGTGAGGCGGAACTGCCTGGCAGGGCAGCCGGGCATCCACTGTTTGGAAGCCCGAGATTCCCAAAGCAATGGATTCTGAAAAAGTGATGCATTACCCACGGACTCGCAAAAGGAAAATCCGTCAGGATATCGAACGGAAGTTGCGTTATATTTTGTGGCGTGAAGAAGTTGTGTCCGAAGAATGGATTGTCTTCAGTCAAGTGCAGGTAAAGCATTAAGAATGTTAGATATTATGTGATTTTGCGACTTTCAGGCAGGAGTCTTCATGCAAACAGTTGAAAAGCAAAAAATCAGCGATTCGGGAAAAGCCGCTCTTGACATTATCATACCAGTTGGCCTGGAAGATGAACCGGATATGGGAAAGCTTATCCAAAATATCATTGAGCTGCATAAAAAGACGGGCTTTGCCAAATTCGCGCTTTCGGATCCTTCCAAGGGCTGGCGCAGTGTCGGCTATCCCCCGAAAGAGCATTTTCTGCAGATTGCTGAAAAGATCATCGCTTACAAGCAGGCGCTTGGTCCCTACGGCATAGAATGTGCCTGGTGGCACACTCTGACCTTGAAATCAGGGCCGACGCCATGGCGCAGGATCATCAATATCGACGGAACGCCCGCCCGCTTTTCAAGCTGTCCGCTGGATCCGGATTTTCGGGAACGTTTTGCTTCCGATGTGGCCTTGGTTGCTGCGAAAGCCAGTCCGTATATGATTATCTTTGAAGATGATTTCGGTATCAATTGCCATAATGGGCTGGCTTGTTTCTGTGATCTGCATTTGGCGGAATTTGCCAGACGTACCGGCATCCCCTATTCACGGCAGGAACTCCAGGAAAAATTTGCCGGACAAGATGAAGAGTCGATTTCGCTCCGGCGCAGATGGGCTGAATTATGCAAGGATTCTCTCGTTGGCCTGGCGGCACATATTCGGGAAAAAGTCGATCTCCTCACGCCTGGGATCCCGATGGGGAGCATGCAGCCGGGTTGCGCGGACTTGGATGGCGACAGCACCCAAGCAGTGGCTGCCGCTTTTGCTGGGAAAAAACATCGGCCTTTTGTGCGGTTGTATGGGAGTTCCTACGGTAGCGATGATGCCCCCTCACTGCCGGAAACCATGTTCCATGCATTATATGGCAAGCAGCATTTGCCGGAAAACTTTATTATTTATCACGAGTCGGATACTTATCCCCATAATCGCTTCTGCATGTCGGCGGGGAAATTAAAAAGCCTGATGGCCAGCGCTTATTCCTTTGCTTTTGATGGATCGACCTTTCAGGCACGCCAGCATTTGGATGACCCGAATGAGGAAAAGGGTTATTATGAGATGTTCGTCAACGAACGCAAGCGCTTTCAGGCCATTCAGACGATAGCGAAGAATTGTGCCGTATCCGGTTGCGGGCTCTTTTATGATCCCTTCCGGGGGAGTTTTTGCAAAGGTGCCCACCCAGGATGGCTCAGGACTCTTGCGCACTTTGGCATCCCGTATACTACAAATGAGGCACAGGTGAATTTTCTTTCCGGAACTCAACCCGATGCCCTGAGCAATGAAAAAATCAAAGAACTTTTGTGCAAAGGCCTGATCCTTGACGGGGAAGCTGCCCAAGTGCTTTGTGAGCGGGGGTTCAGCGAAGATCTCGGCGTAATGGTGGCCCCCCCTGTTGAGGACGCCAATAAGCTCAGAGACTTGGAAGGCAGGGAAATGATCCGTGAACCATTCGTATCCGGGAATCACGGTCGCCGCATGACCTGGAATTCTACCTATTCGCCCTATGGCAATGGAGTGCTCTTCCAGATCTGCCCGCTTGCCCCTGCCTGCAAAACCATCACGGATTTGCTCAATTTCAGGGAAGAGAATCTGGGCTCCGG
This sequence comes from Lentisphaeria bacterium, assembly GCA_041670605.1. Lineage (GTDB taxonomy): Bacteria > Verrucomicrobiota > Lentisphaeria > Oligosphaerales > Oligosphaeraceae > JAQVUB01. The sequence continues at coordinate 8,827 of JBAXYW010000094.1, read as the reverse complement.
CATGACCCGTTTCGTAAACCGGTACGGAGGGCGCGTGGTTGTCATGGCCATGACAACCAGCGGTAACCTGTCCTCTTCTTTGTTCAATTATCGGCGCCAGAGACTGCTGCAGAAACTGATTCTCTGGGCAGGAGCCGACGATATCGTCTTTGTCAAAGAAAGAGCCAAGACTTTCTGCATCCTGAATCAGCCTCTGCCGCAATACCAGGATCGGTTCCGGGGTGTTCTGACCTTGATCAACCTCTGTTCCGATTCCTTCGATTCCGTGGAATTATTTCTCCCGGAAAAATGGCGTAAAAAAAACTTTGTGAAATATCTCGACAGCGAGGGAAACTGGGAAAAAGCGGACTTCCAAGCTACACCCGATGGAATCGAAGTTTTCCGCCCTACGCCTCTCTTCGATCCCCTTTACCTCCTCTTTGAAAAGGCAGGAGCTCCGGACTGAAGCGGACTTCTCCATCAAAAACTTTATCGCACCCTAGCATTTTCCATAGCGGAGCGTTCCAATGAATAAAAGGGACGAATCGATATCATGTTGTTCTATCGGCAGTCGCGGACAAGGAGTTCCGTACGATGGGGGATTGACGCCGCTGCTCCAGGCCGTGACACCGTCACTGCCGCGGCTCTGGCAGACAGCTCCAAGGCAGCCTGAAGCTCCATCCTTGCTGCCAGGGCTGCAACAAAGTACCCCATAAAAGTATCCCCGGCCGCTGTGGTATCTACTACTTTTTCAACCGGAACAGCCGCAATTTTTATCTTTTGTTCCCCACCCGCCGGTTGATAACACGCTCCACGGGAACCCAATGTTAACAGCAGATTGCAGTGTTTGCAGGCAAGCGGAATTTGCTCTTGCAACGCAATGGCTTCTGTTTCATTGAGAATCAGCGTATCAACATATTCCAGCGGATAAGAAAAAACCTCCGGCCCCATTGGTGCCGGATTAAAAAACACCCGCATTTGTCTTTTGGCTGCCTGCCGGATGACGTCCGGGGTCACCGAAATCTCGTTTTGCAGCACCACGAAATCTCCGGCGGACAGTCTATTCAACGCTGTAGCGACGGCAGTCGTTGGGATTGCCTGATTGGCTCCGCCAAAAAGCACGATGCTATTTTCGCCGTTGTCTGCGACCTGAATCAGGGCTTGTCCTGTGGGAATTGTGTGTGAAATGCTGATATTTTCGCAGTTCACTCCTTCGCCTTCCAACAATTCTTTCAGAAAGATTCCCTCGATTCCGATCATTCCGGCGTGAAGGATCTCAATTCCGGTTTGAGCCCGAGCCAGTGCCACAGACTGATTGAGTCCCTTGCCGCCCGCGAAACATTGATAATTTGCCGCAGCCAGCGTTTCCCCTGGCTGAACGGTATGGGGCACCCTGTACACGTGGTCAATATTCAACGAACCAAAGTTCAACACTTTCATTGGATCAGAATACCTCGAGTTCGGACAGTGCAAACTGGTTGCCTGTAAATTCAATGCGCAACTCCTGAAACATCCCCGGTGTCAGCGGAATTGTCAATACGTCACGATCGGAATTGGCGAATTCCGCGATGGTTTGCCATTTGCCGTCTTCCGCACAAGCACGGACTATTCCTCCAGGAAGCGCCAATCCTGACACTTCATCCCGGCCTCCGTAGAGCTTCCAGCCTTTTATTCGGTAGAGCTTAAGTTTGCAGAGTAATCCAGCCTTTGGTAGCGTTAGAGTCAAGACTGGTTTTTTATCAGCGGAGTTTGGTTGCCAAGTCATATGACCGTCGCGGGGGTAACTTTCCTTTATCCCATCCAACAGGTTGAGCGCAGTAGCCCAATTACGCGTAAAGTAACGCGCAGTTTCGGAAGTGGCCCGGATCTGCGGTTTGCCGGCAGGAAACACCTCTTTGTGGGCATTGACGAAGTCCAGCAGACGGGGCACCCCAAAGGCGGCCAGATTGCCAGGCACTGTGCGTTCAGCATCAAAGTCAGCGATGCGTTGGCTGGCCTGCGCAAGCGTCTCAAGATCTTGTGCGGCTGCCGAGGAGTTGATGTAAATATGGGTGGCATAAGGGGGAAACTCATCAGAGAATGAACCGTTATTCACCTCAACGCTGCGGTTCTCGGAAGCAACAAAGAGTTTTACTTCCGGCAACTGTCCAGAGAAGGTCATTTTCACATTCTGGTTTGAAGTATTGATGGCGATCAAGCAGAAGCGGTCTTCGGTTCCTTTTTTCAACGCAACTTCAAAAAGTTGATTTTCGGGTTCGGTGATGACTTTGACTGCGTCATTGACGTTTGGGTCGAGCAGGAACTCTTTAAGCCGGTTACCCTCGGCGAAGAGCCAGTCCGGGGCGAGTCGGGTAACGCTGAACATTTGGCTGGCATGGTAAAAATCATACAATAAGACGCCTTTGCCATTTGCCGCGAAGACCTGATAGAACTGATTTCGGATTTCAGCAAAGGTTGGCGGACGTCCGGGCACACCGCCGCCGCGCTGTTCTGGCATCCAGACGAAGGCCTGAATCACTCCCCATGCCGGTTTGTATTTGGCGGCTTCCCGGATAAAGGAAGCAGTGCCATTGAGTGGTATGCGGGGGCCATTTTCAAAGTAGTCGGGATAATAGTCCGGGAACAGAATGTCAGCACAGTCCTGGTAATCCCGGATGCCGCTGATGCTGCAGTTGAGCATCAGGGTCGGATGATAGGGATCAATTTTCGTCAGATACTCACGGCATTCGGCATACCAGGCCGAATTTTCGTTTCGCATTTCGGGTTCGTCGGCAAGATACCAGCCGAGGACACGACTGTTTCCGGCAATTCTGACCAGATTATCCAGCACTTTTTTTTGCTCTTCGGTGAGTTTGCCCATGAGCTGTTTTGAGTTGAAGTGGCGATATTCGAAATGCCCGGAGAATTCCTGGAACGGGAACATCAGTCCCAAGGTGCCGGTTGAAGCGGCGAACTGGTCGAAACAACGCTGGAGTTCATCAGGGGTATTGAACCGGCTGTAGGTCATGAAGGAGGTGTTACCGGCCAGACGCTCGTTTGGCGAAGAACGGAACCAGCCGCAGGGTAGAAAGCGTTTGCCGTTTACGATTGTGACTCCCTCATTGTCAATCCGAACTTCTTCCTGACTTGGCGGAAGTTTGCGGATCACTGCAGTATCGGTCTCGTTGCCTGAACGGGCCAGCAGCTGATAATCGCCGTCCGGCCATTCAGCCAGGTCGAATTCGACCGGAATACCGGCCTTGGCGCGGTGGGTCAAACTGTTGTTGCCGGAGCCGGAGAGCTGGTATTCGATCTGCTGTTCTGGCGCTGTTTTACGAAAAGTGGCAGTGGCTCGGATTCGTTTGTCAGGCATGGTGGCGAAGATTGCGTTGCGGTAACTTGGTTCAAATATCTTGAGCAAAAGATTATGGTTATCGATCGTGATCTTATGGCGTACTGCCCGTATCAGACTGCTGTCGGTACTGCGAAGCTGAAACTCCAACGTATAGTTTCCTTCCGGCGAATCCGCCGGAAACAACATCACGAACCGGGTATATTTACCGGCAGGAACAGACAATGTCACTGGCGGCGCGCTGATCTGCTGATTCTGTGCAAGAAGGCTTCCTGTCAGGGAAATAATGCGGTGAGTGGAGCTGCGGTTGATCAGGTCAGCCTGAATGCTGACACTGCCATCGCTGTCTGGCTGACTGATATTCTCCACGGTGAGTGCCAGATTGGCTGGGTCGAATGCGGCGAACTCAACCGGCGTATACTCCCAGGGACGGTCAAAGAGCTCGCCGCCGAGCTTCGAGTAACTGGCATATTCCGCAGGTTTGACTGTGTATCGGGAACGGGCCACATTAAATTTCCACTTCGGATCTTTGCCCGGTTCCAACGCCCCGAATGGAATCCGTAAACTCACCAGATAGTGATCCGGTTTCATATTAACAGCAATATCGGCAAATCCGCGCCAGCCACGGACAACTGCCAGATTTCCGGTACCGGTATTGTCATCCTGCTGGAAAAATTCGCAGCTGTGTGCCTTGGAATTAATAATCCATTTATATTGGGTTTGCGAAGCAGGATCGGCGGTTATGGCGAATTCAACGCTGTCATCCCTCCAAAGAAGGGGAGTGCCGCTGCTGTGTTTGGCGACGAGTTTGGAGGTGTCGGGTTCAGCAGCCTCAATCAGCACGTGAATGGCTTCTGCGTCCGAGCCAATTTTGAAGCGGGTGCCTGCCGTCAAAGGGATGCCCTTGTACAGCGGATGAAATCCTTCATACCAGGGCTTCTCCGCCAATAATTCCAGGGTTGACAATTTTCGGGGGCTGATATTCAGATCAATGGTCGTTTTAATCTGCAGCTGCTGAGCATCCGGAGTCATCGTTGTCAAATTGACCCCTAACCGGTAATCGCCGTGTGGCCAGCCAGCCGTTTCGAGCTTAATAATCATGCGGGTGGCATTCCACTCGGTACGGGGAAGCCAAACGGCATTTTGTACACCCCCGAAAATGTAACAGACGTCCTGGGAACGAATAGCGTCTCGCCGAAAGACTTCAGGCACAGTATCCAGCCCTGCAGGGACGGTTGGCGCAAAGGCGTAGACCTGCCAGGCGCGCAAAGTGTTTTCTTCGAGCTGACGGATAATCTCGATTTCCAATGGCTCACCAGGGAGCAGCTGTTTTTTCAGCACTTTGACGGTATGGCTTTCTGCAGAACCCAGCAGCAGCATTGGCAGCGCCAGAAAAAGTCCCCATAATATTTTCATCGCTGAATTTCCTTCCCTTATCGCACATAAACCGGCCATGCGTAACTCGAACCAGGATGGGGAGTTAGATTTTTCGAAGCCAGGTCAAGATATGTGTGCCCAGAAGCATTGCCTGCGGCAAAAAGAATATTGGTTTTGCCACGATGCCGCATGGTAGCCCGCCAGTAAGTCTTTGAAATATCCGTCAGATATTCTGCCCGGCTTTCAAAATAAAGGTTGTTGTAGTTGCCATCCATCGTCATCACCAACTGAGCAGTCTGTTTCAACTGCACCATTTTGACACCGTAAGAGAAATTGATGAAATCAGAGGTTCCGACACCATATTCACCCCCAAAGAACGCAGAACGCGTATAGGAGAAATGCTGTAGCCATGGATCCTGATTTGGCCGAATAAATGAGGGGCATTGGCGCAATTTTATAGCAAGATTAACTGGAATATAGGCCGAAAGCGGATAATCATTGGAATATTTCCAGGTGGCATTCGTGCTTGACGATGCGTCGACATGCCAGAAAGTAAATTTGCTCGGATAGGCAGTGCGGGAGCGTGCAACATATTCATCGTTGTCTGAAACATACTGCTGTTCTGCAAAACCCCATTGCCGGAGCTGGTTCAGACAGACCGTGCCTTGAGCTGATTCACGGGCTTTCTGCAACGCCGGAAGCAGCATCGATGCTAAAATGGCGATGATTGCTATCACGACAAGCAATTCAATTAATGTAAAAACGTACCGTTGCGACATTTTGTTCATGTTAAATCTCCTGATTTGGCACTGAAATATTAAGACAAAATTTATGGGTAAAAATTCTTTATGCGTGACAAGTCAGCTACCCAGTGCAGCGGTCAGAATTTCGGGGCAGTGTCCGCACATGGTTTTGAGCAGAAATTTTCGATAGCCGGGCAAATCAGTCCATCCGGTCGCTACATGGGATAAGGGTGCTTCCAAAGACTCCACCAGATAGCCTTTGTCATCGACCGCCAGATGCATATCATTCATTTGCAAGAATTCCGTACTGCAGGCCAAATGCACTGCAACTGTGTCGAATAGAATCGAGCTGCGTTGCAGTGACTTATCGATTTTATGGTAGCGTCGCCAACAGTCATAATGTTCGAGAAGCAATTGCAGCCCCGGATCAGAGGAAGCTGCCACCACCTGATACTCGTCACCGGCAAGCACAACCTGACCACAACTGTCCAGAGGAGTGAACCGGGATTCCAGCCATGGAGTAGCGAAAATCCGTTTGGCAGCTGGAATGTCGCACTTGACGTTGTATTCCACAATTTGACCCTCTTTGCCTTCATGGCTTTGTTTGAGGCTGCCGAACATGCCAGTAAAGCGGATGTTTTGTGCAGTTTCAGGTGCCAGATCAAGCATCGCTGCTATGGCTGGAGCCGGCCCGATGCTGATCAATGTCACCGGCTTGTCAGCAGTTTGAACGATTTCGATCAGCTGTTGCGTACCGTTTTAAAGACTTGTCCAGAATAGGAAGATAGCTCTGAGCCGTTCAGAACACCTGCAATCGATCGATAGCATAAGTTCTCAACAGAGGATTCAAGACCCAATCCAATCGGCACGTCTGAACGCCCGAAATGGGTCAGAATACTCGCGACAAGCGAAGCCCGATAATGCAAGTCCCCTGTGTCAACAAGCACCATCTTGAGATCATACCACGGTTGCCTCAACAGCATGATCAAAGCCCAGGTGTCATCGATGTCTGTGCCGATATCAGTATGAAGAATTACCGGAACTTTGGAATGAATTGCCATTAGAAACCTCATATGTACATTTTGCATTTATTTTGTTGTAGTATATATTTTACTAGATTTAAAGCTAAAGTCAATTGGAAATCACTAGATAAAAATATTAAAAAACAGGATTTTAAGATAATAAGGATTTCATGGCAATGACCCCGTGTGAATTAAAATTGTTGCTTTGTGATGTTTTTGATGGGGAACACAATGTTTCAATGCATACCCATTCCGGAGCAGAATTGATTCTTGTTGAAAGTGGCACTTGTGCATTGGACATCGGCGGAGTCCGGTACCGTGGAGAAGCCGGCAGCATGTTTTTTATTCCTCCCGAAACAGAGCATAATCAGCTGAATTACGGTGTTGTTCGTGACCGGTATTGTGCTTTTGTTATTTCTGATACCGAATGGAATCAACGCAGCGGGGTAATCGAAATTGGCCGTGACTATCTGATTGGAGAATGGTTGGAACATCTGCGGGGATTACATATAGGTTCCGACCACTCTTCAGAGCCTGGCTTATTGTGCGCGTTGATTGCCCGAATCCGGCATATCGAACACCATCATAGAGAATTACTCACGATGGAACCTGCCGGACGGGCAATCCATTTCATGGAAGGCAGTTTTGCCGATCTGAATCTTAATCTTGGCCGTATTGCAGCGCATACCGGAATCAGCGTCAGTTACTTGAAACTGTTGTTCAAGCGACAATTTGATTGCGGTCCGATCGCCTATCTTACGGAATTGCGGCTGGCCAAAGCAGAACAGCTGTTAAATAATCCTTATTTGAGAATTGGAGAGATCGCCATACTCTGCGGTTTTCGTGATCCGGACTATTTCTCCCGTCTTTTTCGCCGACACCGCAATCAAACACCCCATGAATTCCGTTCGCACCAGCGCTGAATCAACGCAACCAGAAAATTTTCCTGTCGTGCTCCGCATGGTGGAAGGCAATGTTCGTGATGCCTCAACTCAATGCCATGCATCTGCTTCAATCAGTCAGAATAGAGGATTTTATTGTCGTGGTTGAGCGTATTTTTTTGCCGCAAAGAATCCGGCAAACATAGCATTATCAGGTGCCAAGGCGGTGAATACCGTTGCAGAGCAATAATGGGCTGTATTGGAATGCAATGAACGAACATGCCCGTTTGCTCTATCCTGGATTCCCGTGAACACATAATAACGATCTGTCAAGCGGGAAGCAGGACATCCATCGCCTCGTAGATTCCCCGTTGCTTTTTCTAGCAAGATGAGCATAGCATCCCAGGTTCTCCAATCTAGGTTGCCCCTTTCTATGAAAGAGGTGTTGATGGTGTTGCTGGAATTTTCTGTTGATTTCTTCAGTACAGCTAAGTAGCTTCCAAAGACCGTTGTTCGAGTAACTTCAACAACAATGCCTTCTTTGCGTTCCTTTTTGACTGTAGCGTACAGTAAATCTTTTGGTGCTTCCAAGCGTCTTGCCGACCGGGGCGGCAGAGCCGAAGAAACCGTCTGAAAATTCAGACATTATCGCATCTGATCCAGCAGCTCCTGAAGTTCCTTCAGGCGTTCCGGGATGGCGATATGCTGGGGGCACTTCGGCAGACATTGCCCGCAGGATTGGCATTGTGCCGCCAAGGCGTCTACCGGGATTTTATTCCATAGCTGAAGAAATTCGTCCTGCTTCTGCTGCAGGGTTTGCGCATCCTTCCGGGCGAGTTCCGGCAACAGGCGTTTGCCTGCGCATTGATTATAGGCGGAGAAATTGCCTGGGATGTCGACACCAAAAGGGCAGGGCATGCAATATGCACAGGCTGTACAGGGAATCGGGCGGAGCTGCAGATATGCTTCCAGCGCCTGCTGGAGGGTATTGCGTTCTTCTGTGGTCAACGCCTGGAAGCCCGAGGTATTCTTCAGATTATCCTGTAGTTGCTCCATTGTGGTCATGCCGCTGAGCACAGTCAGCACTCCGGGCAAGGATGCAACATACCTGATTGCCCAGGAAGCCAAGCTCTTTTCAGGAGCGGCCTGATGCAGGATGTCGGCGGCTGTTTCATTGAGGCTGGCCAGTGTGCCGCCGCGTACGGGTTCCATGATGATACAGGGCAACTGGTGTTCAACGGCCAGATCATACAGGGCGCGGGCATTCATCGTATCCCAGTCCTGATAGTTCAGTTGAATCTGTACAAAATCCCAGGGGAAATTGTTTAGCACGTATTTCATCAGTTCGAGCGTGCCGTGAAAGGAAAAGCCCAGCTTGCGGATGCGCCCGGCCTTTTTTTCCTGCTGCAAGTAGTCCAGCACCTTTTCTTTGACATATAAGCGCTCAAACTCTTCCTGCGTGGTCAGCGAATGCAATAAATAAAAGTCAAAGTA